>JAHEIN010000019.1 GCA_024639335.1 bacterium
AACCGGCAGGCCGACCCTAGCCAGACATTCGTGAACGGGTCGTGAATGCAGGGAACCAATTTCCAGCGCATTCTTGTGACGGAAACGGCGGCAATATGGGCATTTCCGTCACAAGAACGGTCAGCTACTCGCCGATCAGTCCGAGGACGTGGGTTCCGATCGATGCCGGGTCGAGGCCGATCGACTCCAAGACGTCGCCTGCGGAGCCGAACGGGAGGAACCGATCGGGGATGCCCATGACCTCGACCCGGGAGGCGGCTGGCGTGCCGGCGAGGTGTTCCAGCACTGCAGCTCCGAAACCACCCCGGACGACGCCATCTTCGACGGTCACGATCAGTCGATAGCCCTCGGCCCACTCGGAGAGACGGGGGTCGATCGGTTTGATCCATCGGGCATTGAGCACGCCACAAGAGACGCCGTGCTGCTCGAGGTCCGTGGAGGCCTTTTCACACGACTCCACCATGCGCCCGTTGGCGACGAACAGGACGTCGGCGCCGGACTGAACCTCGACCCAGGTTCCGATCGGGACCGGATCGACGGGCATCGCCGGAAGCGACGTGGCGGCCGCTTTCGGATATCTCACGACGACCGGGCCATCGTGGGCGACGGCCGTGGCGACCATCCCGGCCAGTTCGGTTGCATCTGCCGGGCTCCCGATGACGAGGTTCGGGATGCCTCTGAGCAGGGAGATGTCGAAGACGCCGTGATGAGACGAACCATCGGGGCCGGTGACGCCGGCGCGGTCCAACAGGAACGTCACGGGCAGGTCGTGGAGGCAGACGTCCATCGTCACCTGATCGATGGCCCGCTGGAGGAAGGTCGAGTACATCGCCACCACCGGCCGCTTACCCGCCATTGCGAGCCCTGCGGCGAGCCCCACTGCATGCTGCTCGGCGATCCCCACATCGATGACCCGATGGGGAAACTCGTCCGACATCTGTTGGAGCCCGGTCGAAGACACCATTGCGGCGCTGATTCCCACCAGGTCGGGATCGTTGCGCGCCGCCTCGGCCAGGGCGATCCCCGCCACGTCGGTGTATTTGATCTCCGACTTCAGCGGCTGGCCGGTTGCCACATCGAACGTCGAGACACCGTGGAGTTTGTCGAGGTCGTCGGCGATCGCCGGCTCGTATCCGTTGCCCTTCTCGGTGACGACGTGGACGACGACCGGTTCACGAAACTCCTGAGCCCGCCTGAGGGTCTCCTCGATCAGAGCGATGTCGTGACCGTCGATTCGACCCGAGTACTTGAGACCGAGCGTGTCGAAAACGGTCGACGGTTCGATCACCTGCTTGACCGCTTCCTTGAACCGCATGGCCAGCTCGTCGGCCGTTTCCCCCACCACCGGCATGGTGCGCAACATGCGCCCCGTGGTTCGTTTCGCCCATTCGTATCGCGGATCGAAACGGAGGCCGGCGAGGCCCGCGAGCATGGCGAGCCCTCCCACGGTGGGGGCATAGGACCTTCCGTTGTCGTTGAGCACCACGATGAGCTTTTCCGGCCGGAGCACCGACAGGTGACTGAGCGCCTCGTATGCCTGGCCGCCGGTGAAGGCTCCATCGCCGATGACCGCGACCGAGAATCCGTCGCCACCGGCCAGGGCGTGGCCGAGGGCATAGCTGATCGAAGTAGAGGCGTGACTGTTCTCGACGAAGTCGTGTTCGCTCTCCGATCGGGACGGGTAGCCGCTCATCCCCCCGAACGAACGGAGCTGGTCGAAGCCCTGCCGGCGGCCGGTGAGGAGCTTGTGAACGTAAGCCTGGTGGCCGACGTCCCAGAAGATCCGGTCGGTCGGCGATTCGAAAGCCCGATGGAGCCCGATCGTCAACTCGACGATGCCGAGATTCGGCGACAGATGACCACCTGTCCGAGAGATCCGGTCTAGGAGGAACGCGCGAATCTCTTCTGAGAGCTCGTCGAGCTCGGCGTACGAGAGGTGGTCGAGGTCGGACGGATCGTCGATGCGATGAAGCAGTGACATCAGGCCGACAACGCTACCTGTGGTCGGCGACATTCGGGAACCGCCGCGGCACAGTGTCGCCCGCAGTTCGGCGACAGACCCGGCTCAGATCTGTAGCCGGGACTCGACAGGCTGATGGATCGGGATGGTGATCCTGAACGTGGATCCGACTCCCAACTCGGAGGATGCCGAGACCGTTCCACCATGTCGTTCTGCGACGTGTTTGACGATGGCCAATCCGAGCCCAGTGCCGCCCGTCTCCCGGGAACGGGCCACGTCGACGCGGTAGAAGCGCTCGAACACGCGCCGGAGCGATCGAGCCGGGATGCCGGTGCCGGTGTCGGAAACCGTCAGCTCGACGAATTGGTCGTGAGGCGTGAGCGTGATGGAGACGCGTCCGCCTCCATCGGTGTAGGCGATTGCATTCTCACACAGGTTGCGAACTGCCAGCGCCCAGTCCGAGGGCGGGCCTGGCACGTTGACCGGTTCGAGTTCGGTGGCAATCGCAACGCGGGCCGTTTCGGCCCTCGTCGTCAGGCGCTCGATCTCCTCGATCACCACGAGGTCCATTCGAGTCGCCTCGTCCGAGCGCGCAGACGCTTCCAGTCGGGAGAGGTCGAGGAGATCCGAGACGATCCGGGCGAGACGGCGCGCAGCGGTCTCGACCTGTGCTGCGAATCCCTCCGCCCTTTCGGGATCCCGAGACAGCGCGAGTTGAAGCGCCTCTGATGACGCCAGGACCGAGGCGATCGGCGTCTTGAGCTCATGTGAGGCATCGGCGACGAAATCGCGCCGCATCGCCTCCAAACGGTGCCGCTCGGTGATGTCGGCTGCGACGACGAGCACCCTGGCGAGGTCATCGCGGATTGGCGTCGCCACAACCGAGATCACTCTCAGAGGTGCGTCCAGTTCGACATCGACCGTCAGAACTCGGCCAGCTCGGGCTGCCCGAACGGCACGCTGAACACTCGCGGGAGTCAACGCCTGGAGACGATCCGGCAACTTCCCGAACAGATCACCGAAGGGTTCATTGGCGTACGAGAGTCTGTCGTCGGACTCTACGAGGAGGACCCCTTCCGGAAGGGCAGCAAGCACGCGTTCGAGTGTCTCGCGTTCCTCCTCGCTCTCACGGATGCGTCGGCCCAAGTCAGAGGCCATACGGCCGATCGCCTGCCCCAGCCGATCGAGCTCGATGGTGTCCGATCGTCGAGGCTCGGCGTCGAGCCGGCCGGCTGCTACGGCGTCTGCGGTCTCGGTCAGAGCGGCGATGGGACGGGCGATCCGAGTCGCCACGAACAGCGCACCGAGAAACCCGACGACACCAACCAGTGCGACCGCTGAGACGATCCTCCCTGTGAGGCTGCTCAGCTCATCGGCGATCTTCGCTTCCGTGACGGACAGCCGAACGATCCGGCCGTCTTCCGGAGGCAATGCCACATAGAGCCGGTCCTCGTCGGTGGTCTCGCTGTAGCGAGACGAGCGGCCGACACCTCCTGAGACTGCCGCGATGACCTCGGGCCTGTCGGAGTGATCATCCATTCTCGCAGGGTCCGATTCCGAGTCTGCCAGCACTCGACCGTCCACCGAGATCACGGTCACCCTTGCATCGAGCGCAACGGCTTGCTGTGTCGCCTCGGACTGGGGATTCCCGTCGGGCAGCGTCAAGGCGACCAGCGCCGCCTTCTCGACGAGGTCGTCCGCGAGTTGGTCGACCAGTGACTCTCGAACGCCGTTGCGAACCAGGACTGCGACGAGCACCAACAAGAGTACGAACACGACTGTGACCCAGGAGAGAAGGCGGCCGCGCAGCGTCCGTCGCTCCAGTCTCATTCGATCAAACATCGACGAACTTGTACCCGAGGCCTCGCTCCGTCACGATCCTCGTCGGCCTCGAAGGATTCGATTCGATCTTTTCCCGCAGCCGCTTGATGTGTACATCGAGTGTCTTGGTGTCACCAAAGTACGAAGGCCCCCACACCTCGTCGATCAACAGGTCACGGGTCGCAAGCCGGTTCATTCGACGCATCAATGACTCGAGGAGGTCGAACTCCTTCGGCCGAAGCCTGACGACCTCTCCGTCCACACGAACCTCATGCGCATCCACGTCGAGCTCGACACCGCTCGCACACAGCACCTCGTTGGCGCCTGTCATCGTTCCCGATCGGTCGGAACGACGAATCTGGGCCCGGACCCTCGCCATGAGCTCTCGCATCGAGAACGGTTTGGTCACGTAGTCGTCGGCGCCGAGCTCCAGGCCGGCCACGGTGTCAGCCTCACCGTCTCGCGCTGTCACCATGATGATCGGCACTCTCGACTCTGCCCGGATCCTGCGGCAGACATCGAGGCCGGACGACCCGGGCAGCATGACATCGAGCAGGACGAGCGAAGGGTCCACTGCTCGATAGCGCTCGAGTGCCTCACGTCCGGTCGCTACGACCGTGACGTCGAATCCCTCTACTTCGAGCGCGTATCTGACGGACTCTGCCAGGGCGCGCTCGTCCTCGACGACCAGCACCCGGTGCCTCGGGTCAGGATTCGCTCCCGCGCTCATCGAGGGCCTCCTCGTTGAAGTCGAGCAGCTCACCGGTGACGAGATAGACGACCTGTTCTCCAACGTCGACCGCCTGATCCCCGATCCGCTCGAGCGCCCGCGCTGCCATCATGGTGTGCGTCGCCCATTCCAGCATCTCGGGGTCGGTACCGAGCGCCACGACCTCTCGATACATACCCATGTTGATGCGATCCACCGGTTCGTCCATCGCAGGGAGAAGTCTCGCCTCGGCGGCGTCCCGGCGAATGAAGCTCTCGATAGCAGTTCGAAGCATCGGTCGTACGAGATGCCCCATCTCTTGGATCTGCTGGCCGATGCGATCACTCCCGGGCAAGCCGTGGCACAGCTCGGCCATCTTGGCGATGTTCACCGCCTGGTCCCCGGTGCGCTCGAGCGTGACGTTCATGTGGAGCAAGACCGACATCAGACGTAGGTCGGCACCCATGGGTTGCTGCCGGGCGATCAGGTTGATCCATCGGTTGTGGACGTCGAGATACATCTGATCGATGACCTGATCAGAGGCCCGAACCTGCCGTGCGAGATCCATATCGTCGTCGATGAGGGCCTGAATCGCCATTTGGATCATGTCGTAGGCGCGGTCTCCGATCTCGTGGATGCTCTGTTCCAGCCCTTCGAGTTCGGCATGGAAGTGGGTTCTCTGGTCCACCATCAGTCAGCCTCCTTCCGTCCGCTCATCCGAAGCGTCCGGTGATGTAATGCTCGGTCTCTTCGTGCTCCGGCGTCGTGAAGATCTTGTCGGTGAAACCGTACTCCACCAGACGTCCGGTCCTCATGCCCGAATCGTTGACATCCACCGAGAAGAATGCAGTCCGGTCCGACACGCGTGCCGCCTGCTGCATGTTGTGCGTGACGATGATGATCGAATAGTCGTCCTTGAGTTCATGCATGAGCTCTTCGATGCGAAGCGTGGCGATCGGATCGAGCGCAGATGCGGGCTCGTCCATCAACACGACGTCGGGGTTCGTAGCGATTGCCCGGGCGATACACAGTCGCTGCTGCTGGCCACCGGACAAGGAGTAGCCGCTCTCATTCAGCTTGTCCTTGACTTCTTCCCACAATGCAGCCTGCCCGAGGGCGCGTTCGACCAGATTCGAGAGCTCGCCCTTTGATCCTTTGAAGCCGTTGATCTTCGCCCCCCAGGCGACGTTGTCGAAGATCGACTTCGGAAAAGGGTTCGGCTTCTGGAACACCATTCCGACTTTGCGACGGACCTCCACCGGGTCGATGTCCTCTGCGTAGATGTCGGTGTCGTTGTAGATGACGTTGCCTTCGACACGGGCCGAGGGAATGAGATCGTTCATCCGGTTGAAGCAGCGGAGCACGGTCGACTTTCCGCACCCCGACGGCCCGATCAACGCCGTGATCTCGTTCTTGCCGAACTTCATCGTGACGTCACGAACCGCCCTGAAGTGCCCGTAGTGCACCCCGAGACCTTGCGCCTCGATGACGGGGTCCTCGATATGCATCGACCTCGCGTCCTCCCCCACATCTCGCGGTCGGGTCGTGATCTCGATCGTGCGATCAGACGCTCCCGTCGTGGCCGGTGCGGTTTCGGTCTCGGACATCTCAGGCTCTCCTGGAGAATCGGTTTCGGAATATCACGGCGGTGGCATTGAGGGTCAACAGCAGGATGAGCAGAACCAGGATCGCCGCTGCCGCGATGTTGCGGAACTCCTCCTGTGGGAGCGACGTCCACTGGAAGATCTGGATCGGCATCGCCGTATAGTTCGAGAACGGGCCGGTGGGGTCCGACGTGATGAAGCCCGCAGCCCCGACCACGATCAGCGGAGCGGTCTCGCCGATCGCACGGGCGACTGCGAGGATGCCACCGGTGAGTATCCCGGGAAGGGCAACCGGCAGGACCTGGCTACGAACGGTCTGCCACCTGGTCGCGCCGAGGCCGAGGCCGGCCTGTCGGAGTGAGTTCGGAACCGCCTTGAGCGCCTCCTGGGCACTGATGATCACCACCGGCAGGATGAGCAGACCGAGCGTGATACCGCCAGAGAGGATCGTCCGCCCGTTGCTGGCGGCCCCTTCCCCGAGGAAGAGCGACCCACTGGTCAGCGGCTCGAAGGTGCGTACCAGCACGGCGAGTCCCAACATCCCGTAGATGACCGAAGGCACTCCTGCGAGGTTGTAGATGTTCGTTTGGATGAACTCGTTGAGTCGGCTGGGTCGGGCGAATTCGACGAGATAGACGGCGGCCCCGACGCCGACCGGAATGGCGAACAACATGGTGATGAGGACGAGATAGGTCGAGCCGAGGATCGCCGTGCGAATCCCTGCGAGTTCCGGGGTGGAGTTCTGCGGAGATCTGATGAAGTCGAGGTTGAGCCAAGCCCGCCACTCGAAGCGGACCTGATCGACCGTGTAGTCACCGAACCGCTGGGGAGATGTTTCAAACGCCTCGAGCACGGATTGCTCGAATCCCTGGCGATCGAGCAGGGAGGGGACCAGATCGTTCGAGGCGATCACGTCCGGCTGGACGACCCGTTCCCGGACCAGCGCCAGCACGTCGGCCTGGTTGCGGACGCCGCCGGTGCAGCCCTCGGGCGGCTCGCCGGAGGCGCAGATCTCGTCCCATTTCTCCTGCGACTCGAACACGAGCCGATCGGGGTAGAACCGCTCTTCGCGCTCGAGCCTGCGACCGACACCACTCGAAACGGCCCCCTGCAGCAGGCCGACGAGCTGGTCTTTGTCCAAGTCGCCGAGCGTCGTGGTGTCGGGGTCGAGTCCGAACTCGGCGACGACGGTCTCGGGATCCTGTGCGTTCACGATGGCAACGAGTCCGAAGGCGTCGTTGATGACCGTGTAGAGCAGTGTGAACAGCGCCAGAACGGCGATGATCAGCGCCAGAAGGAAGCCGCTCTGCGCAAGGAACGACTTGCGACTGCGGCGGTTCAGGAGGGCGACGAACTCGTCGTCGGTGGGGTACAGGTTCTGTGGCTCGGTCTTTTCGGGTGCGGTCGCCGTCACTCGTACACCTCTCGGAACCGCTTGACGAAGCGGCGACTCAGGATGTTGAGACCCAGAGTCATGAAGAACAGCGTGAGACCGATCGCAAAGATCGAGTTGTAGTCGATCGTGTTGTAGCTGAGGTCTCCGCTCGAGATTCGGACGATGTGGCCGGTCATGGCCTCGCCGGACTGGAACGGATTGAGGATGTAGCCGAACAGCGAGTCTTCGGTCAGACGGAAGTTCCGAGGCGCCGCCCCAGAAGCCAACGCAACGACCATCGTCTCTCCGACCGCCCGTGACATCGCCACCACGAAAGCGGCGGCGATGCCGGAGAGAGCAGCCGGGAGCACAATCCGCGTGGAGACCTCGAGCTTCGAAGCACCTAGCCCATACGCCGCCTGTCGGAGCGAGTCGGGCACAGCGTGGATTGCGTCCTCGGACAGCGAACTGACCAGTGGAATGATCAAGATCCCGACGACGATCCCCGCCGAGGCGACGTTGAAGAACCCGACGACGTTGTCACCGATCAGCGAGCGGAGGACCGGCGTCATGAAGGTCAGCGCAAAGAACCCGTACACCACGGTGGGGATCCCGACGAGCACCTCGAGCATCGGCTTGAGAATCTGCCGCACCCGCTCGGAGGCGTACTCGGAGAGGTAGATCGCCGAGGCCAGCCCCAACGGGAGTGCAACCATCATGGCGATCAGACTGATGAGCACCGTCGAGAGAATCAGTGCCCAGATACCGAAGGATCCGGCGCCAGGTTGCCACACCGTGCCCGTGAGGAACTCGCTGATCGAGACGCGATCGTCCTGGAAGAAGAGCAGTGACTCCTTCCCGAGCTCGTAGAGGATCCCCAGCGTGGTTGCGATCGAGACGACACCGCACCCGAAGAGCGATGCGCGGATGAGCAGCTCACCCGGCCTCGATCTCCTCCGGAGCGAAGCGGCAAACGCGCCGGCCACTGCCCGGGCATCCGTCGTCATCGGTGTCCCTCGACACGGATGCAGGAGCCGGCCGGACCAGGTTGCCAATCAGTCGACGAGCGCATCAGGAAACACATCGCCTAGAAGTCGGCCGCTGCACGGATGGCCTCCGCTGCTTCTTGCAGGGCGGATTCAGGTGCGGGGAAGTACCCGACATCGCCGATCACGTCGTTGACTCGGTTCAGATAGAAGGCGATGAAGCTGGCGACCTGGGGCTTGTCGGCAACGACACCTGCGTCGGTGTACATGTAGAGCGGGCGGGCGAGCGGGTAGGTGCCCTCGTTCACCGAGTCGTCACCCGGCGTCACGGGCCCATCTCCGCCATCCACCCCAACAGCCTGCAGGACGTCGGCGTTCTCGGCGAAGAAGGCGTAGCCGAAGTAGCCGACCGCGCAGGTCGACGCCAGGTCTCCCTCCGTGCAACCGTCGCCCGCGACGCCCTGGACGGTGACGTTGTCGTCCTCACCGACGATCTGGGCGATCGATGACAAGATCGGTGACGGCTCCGCCTCGTCGAAGATCTCCTCGTTGAAGTAGTCGAAGGTGCCCGAGTCGGCGCCCGGTGTGAAGAGCTGGATCGGGTGTGCCGGGAAGTCGGGGTTGACGTCTGCCCAGGTGGCACCTGGGTCGGTCAGCGAGAACGCCGTGGCAATCTCTTCGAAGGTGAGCTCCTGAGCGAAGTAGTTGCCCTGGCTGATGACGACCGAGAGGGCATCGGTGCCGACCCGGATCTCGATCGGGTCGCGACCGATGTCGTTGCACTGCGAGACCTCCTCGTCCTTGATCGGACGTGAGGCATTCGAGATGTCGGATGCACCCTCGACACAGAATCGCTCGAAGCCGCCACCCGAGCCGATCGAGTCGATCGGATAGCCGGGGCCGCCCTCGTCCTCCCACAGGCTCATGACCGCCGTCGACAGCGGGAAGACGGTCGAAGAACCGGCAATCGCGACCTCGCCGGACGGCACGTCGAGGGGGTCGATGGTCGGCAGGCCGAGGTCGGAGGCCTCGCCGCCCGAGCCAGAGTCGGCCGAGGCGGCCGACGTCTCGTTCGGCTGACTCGTGGCCGGGGGAGGCGCTACCGGCTCGGTGGTGGTCCCGGCCTCCGAATCACCGCAGGCGCTCAGCACCAGGGTGGTCACCGCACACACGGCCACTGACATACGAAGTCTTGACACGCTTTCTCCCCGCGTTCTCGATGTGATTCACGGGATCGGGGAGACGTACCCCGAACCCGTGATCAACGTAGGGAGCGTGTCTGAACCGAAGGAACCCTCAGCGTGAACGGGAGGTGAACCTTTCGGCGTTTGGGTCAGTCGACCCGGTCGACCTTGTCCTCGTCCCAGTAGTCGAGACGATCGAGCGGCATGACAACGGAGGTCATCACGTTCATGAGGTGAGACGTGATCCGCTTGAGATACCGGTTCAACAGCGCTCTCGGAACGGCGCCGGTCGCGGTCGGCACGCCCCGCACGAGCGCCGAGATCTCGTCGTCGTAGTCATCGGTCCACTCGTCCATCTGCGACAGCATCGTCTTGGCGCGCTCTGCATCGCGTTCGACGAAGACGACGCCGGTTTCGGTGATGAGGCTCTTGGTGCGCTCGACTCGCTCCGCCCACATGGCTTCATCAGGTGCACCTGCGAGTCGGAACCCGTCCATGGTCAGGTCCCAGATGTTCTTCGAGTAATCACCGACCCGCTCGATGTCTTTGACGATCGACATGTACACGAGGATCAGCGGGAAATCCGCCGCCCCTGCCACGCCGAGGTGGACTACGAGCTCACGCCGGATCGCCCGCTCACCGCGGTTCACCTGACGATCGGACTTGCGCAGTGCCTTTCCGATCTCGCCTGGATCGACCCGCCCGAAGGCGGCGTCGGCGGCCAACTGGAATGTCGTCTCGTTGTCGGACAGCATCTTCTGGACCTGCTGCTCGATCTTTTCGAGCGAACCCTCCGAATCTGAACGGAAGAACTCGAGAACCATGTGATCACCTCACCTCTAGAAAAGCACAATACCGAGAATCGGCACGATAAGGAACAGGCCGACCACATACGCAACGACCAGTTGCTTCCGTTCGGCGGCCACCTTCGCCAGCTTGGTCGCCAGCACGATCGGAATGACGCGCAACCGCGGGATCGGGTAGAACAGCAGGATTCCGGAGATGTTGAAGAGCGTGTGGACGAGCGCGATCGTCAGAGCTTCGGGCCGGTCGGCGGCAACCGACGCGAGGAGCGCGGTGACCGTGGTGCCCACATTGGCCCCGAGGGTCACGGGATACGCATTCTCGAGCGTGAGCACTCCGGCTGCGACAAGTGGGATGAGCACCGAGGTGGTGATCGACGAGCTCTGGACGGCGATCGTGATGAGGACACCGATGATCATGGCGCCGACACCGGCACCCTTTCCGAGCACGGCATTGAGCGATCGTTCGATCCTTCCTTCCATCACTGCGCGCATGTTTCGCGTGATCAGCGCCAGCGCGAGAAAGATCAGCCCCAGCCCTGCGACCAACAGCGCCACGCCAAGCACGGTTGACGAGTCCGTGAGACTCTCGATGCCGCTCGTGAACCACGAGACGGGAACCTTGATGGCGTCCTTGATCGGGCTGCCCCCAGGAGCCACCTCGGCCAGCGAAGTCTGCCCGGCAAACACGTCGGTGAGTGCAGCGGCCGCCGAGGACAAGAAGCCGGTCAAGAGCTCGAGCGGCAGGAACACGGAAACTGCGAGCACATTGAAGAAGTCGTGAACGGTCGCTCCGGCGAAGGCCCGACGGAACTCGGCGCCCTGGCGGACGTGTCCCAAAGAGGCCAGCGTGTTGGTCACTGTCGTGCCGATGTTGGCGCCCATGATCATCGGGACGGCAGCGCCGACCGAGAGGGCGCCGGAACCGACCAGACCGACGATCGTCGCAGTCGACACCGACGACGACTGCACGAGGACGGTGGCGAGGATGCCGGCGAAGAGCCCGGCGACCGGAGACGAGACGGTCTCGAAGAGCCGATCGGCGAAGTCGGCGCCGAACGCCTTGATTCCGGACTCGAGCCCTTTGACCCCAACGAGGAAGACGAAGAGCAGTCCGAGCACCAGCACCACGCGCAGCCATGACTTCGGGGGTCTCGTCGGAACTGGGGGTGCTGCTGGTGTTGTCACGGCGACAGGAAGGTAACAAGATAGTGAACGGCACGTAAACGCCAATGGTCCCTTGTCTATGGGGCCGAAAGGCCCGTACCGGGTGTAAAGGCTCTCTGTGAGGAAGGACTACGCCTCTCGGGCGGCGCGAGCTTCGGCGAGTGCGCGGAGGGTGATGTGGGCGTCCACACCGATCTCACTGGGCACCCGCTTCCAGTCGGTTCCAGGCCCGAGCTTCCACGCCAGCGAGTCGTCGGCCAGCAGGACTTCGAGGATCTCATCGATCCGGAATTGGAGATCGGGATCCTCCACCGGCGTGACCGCTTCGACCCGACGGTCGAGGTTGCGAGGCATGAGATCGGCCGAGCCGAAGAGGTAGGTACGCTCTCGACCCCGTGCGCCGAACCGGAAGACCCGGGAGTGCTCGAGATAGCGACCCACGACCGACCGCACGGTGATGTTGTCGCTCATTCCGGGGACGCCCGGTATCAGACAGCAGATCCCACGCACGATCAAGTCGACCCGACAGCCCGCCTCCGAAGCGGCGTAGAGCTCTTCGATCATCCGTTCGTCGACGAGCGAGTTCATCTTCATCGTGATGAGACCGTCTTCGCCGCGGGCGGATTCCTCGCGGATCATCTGGGTGAGGCGGGAACGGAACGACGTGGGCGAGACCAGCAGCTTCCGATAGGTCGTCTGCTGGCTGTAGCCGGTGAGATAGTTGAAGAGGTCTGACAGGTCGGCGCCGATCGCCGGGTCGGCGGTCAGCAGCCCGAGGTCTTCGTAGATGCGGGCCGTCGCATCGTTGTAGTTGCCGGTGCCAATGTGGGCGTAGCGACGGATGCCGGCATCACCGTCGTCACGGACCACCAGTGCGATCTTGGTGTGGGTCTTCAACCCGATCACGCCGTAGACCACGTGGACGCCCTCGTCTTCGAGCTTCTGGGCGAACTCGATGTTCCGCTCCTCGTCGAATCTCGCCTTCAGCTCGACGAGCACCACGACCTGCTTGCCTTCCTTGGCTGCGTGCATGAGCGACTGGATGATCGGAGAGTTCGCCGATGTGCGATAGAGGGTCTGTTTTATCGCCAGCACGTTCCGATCGTGAGCCGCCTGATCGATGAACGCCGCCACCGACGACGTGAACGAGTCGTATGGGTGGTGGACGAGCAGATCACCCTCGCGGATCGCATCGAAGATCTTCGTCGGTCCTTCTGGCGTCGGCGCCAGGCGAGGCTGGGTCACCCATGACCAACGGTCGTGGAGCAAGTCCGGCCGATCAGTCTCCGTGAGCACGCCGAGACCCGAGATGTCGAGGGGACCGTCTACCACCAGCACCTCTTCCTTGGAGAGGCTCATCTCCCGGATGAGGAGGTCGGCCACGTCGTCGGTCATGGTGGGAGCAACTTCGAGTCTCACGACCCTCCCGAACCCACGCCGGGTCAACTCCGACTCGATCGCCGCCAAGAGATCGTCGCCTTCTTCCTCCTCGATCTCCAGGTCGGCGTTGCGGGTCACCCGGAAAACGTGGTGCTCGACCACCTCCATGCCCGGAAACAGCATGCCGAGGTGTGAAGCGATGACCTGCTCGAGCGGGACATAACGTTCGCCATCGGGAAGCACCACGAATCGCGACAGAATGGGCGGGACCTTGACGCGGGCGAACCTGGTGACGCCGGTCTCGGAGTTGCGCACCAGGACGGCGAGGTTGAGTGACAGATTCGAGATGTACGGGAAGGGGTGGGCCGGGTCCACGGCGAGCGGCGTCACCACCGGGAACACCCGCTCGCGGAAGATGTCATCGAGATAGCTGCGATCTTCGTCATCGAGGTTGTCGTAGTCGTCGAGTGTGACGCCGGCCGCAGCCAGGCCGGGCGACACGTCCTCGGCGAAGGTCCTGTGCGCACGGGCGTACTGACGTTCGGTCTCCTCGCGGATGAGCGAGAGTTGCTCCGTTGGACCCAGCCCGTCGGGAGAGTTGCCGTGCGCCCCGAACGCCTCGAGTTCCTTCAGTCCGGCGACGCGAACCATGTAGAACTCGTCGAGGTTCGAGGCCCAGATCGAGAGGAACCGAGCCCGTTCGAGGAGCGGCAGGTTCGGATCCTCGGCTATGGCCAGCACCCGACTGTTGAAGTCGAGCCAGGACAACTCTCGGTTTCGATATCGGTCAGACCCCATCGCCGGCAAGTATTGCAGGACTCGGGGTTGCCGCCAGGTCAACGTTCGGCCTGGCGGCCTCGGCGTCGCCTGCTCGCCACTCAGTCGGTGCCGAGCCCGCCTATCAGGAATCGCTCCAGCTCTACGGCGACTTCGGGGTATCGCTCTTCTGGATCCTCTGCGCTGATGAGCACGCGGGCCGCCGACATCATCGTGTCTTGCATGAACCGGCCCGCGATGTCGAACGCCATGGGTCTCAACTCGCCCCGTTCCACCGACACGCGATAGGCGCCGACCATGTCCTGAGCCAGTTCGGAGTGTGCCGACCTGATCCGCTCCTGGGCGTGCGCCGACAGACGAGGGAGTTCGCGATGGAGGATCAGGCCCAACACGGGGTCGGACACGACGAAGTGGACGGTGGCCTTGGCGAGTTCGACGAGCCGCTCGGTGCCCTGGGTGGCATCGAGTCTGGCGATGAGATCGTCGATCACACCCGGAAGGTGCTCCTCGACGAGCGAGGCGATCAGATCGTCCTTGTCCCGGAAGTACTCGTACAGGGTGGTGCGCCCGATACCCGCCTCGTGAGCGACCTCACCGAGGGAGATGTCGGCCGATCCGATCTCGGCGAGGAGGTCCCGGGTCGCCTCGAGGATCTCCCGGCGCGTCTTCAGCTTGTGCGCCTCGATGTTCTCCGCACGAATCCTCGGCATGGATCACAGCGTACCGGCTGGTGATGCCTGTGCCCAGGGTGAGCCGCGCAAGCTTCCCCGCGGCCATCGACCACTTCAGCGCTCCGCTTGCGCCAGCCTGATGGCTCGCTGCGCATCGCCGCAGGATGTTCGTATCGGCCTGGCGGCCTCCCGAACGCCCGATGGCCTCGGGCCGCCCCACCCTCGACTCGCCATGAGGCTCCGATCGGGGCCAAGACCATGTCTGACTCCGCGGCGAAACGCATGACTTGGCGGCGTGCGAAGCACATCGAGCGTCGGGGCGAGGCGCCAGCCGAGAACTGACATCGAGCGCAATGCGAGCGCCAGCGAGCGAGCATCAAGCGTCAAGGCGCCGGCCTGAACTCACGGCGTGAGGCCGGCAGGCCTCGCTAGAAGCCGGTGGCCTGGGGTTTCCACTCCGTGGCGGGAGCGTCTGCCTCGAATTGGTCGACAGAAGGTCCGTCGAGGGCGAGCAGTCGGTTTCGGCCCATCACGAAGGTGGCGATCAGCAGAGCGATGGTGCCCGGCCATCCGGTGGCAGCACGGACGAAACCCAGGGCGGTGGTCTGGTCCGTGATGAACAGCCAGATCTGCACCCCGGTCCTGACGGCGAAGAATCCAGCCCACAGCCAGGTCACTCTGGCGTAGGCAGGCCGAACCCGCGGGTGCCAGTACCACTCGAGCGGCCACTGTCGGGCAACCCAGCTCATGTAGGCGACCATGGGACGGCGAACTGCGATCGAGATGATGGCGATGGCGGTTGTCGCGACACCTGAGATGATGCCGGGGAGAAAGTAGTCCTGGGCGTCACCGGATCGGAGCGCCAGGGCGATTGCCAGACCGGTGCCGAACAATCCCGACACGGCGTACCTGAGATCGCTTCGACGCGCCAGCCGGACGAGCACGACGGAAACCGCGACCGCCACCCCCGCATATGCGGCCGTCGGCATTCCGGCGACGGCGTTGACCAAGACGAAGATGATCGGTGCCACGATCCCATCCACGATGCCGGCGCGACCTTCCAGCAACGATCGCAGTTCGTCCTGGATCTCTCGTAGAGTCGTGTCGCCCATGGATGGAGATCCTATGGCCGTGGCGGGTGAAAGCGGTAGAAGGAAGGGACGATGCCAGCCGTGATCACTGGGACCGGTGTTGCGGTCCCCCCGAACGAGGTGACCAATCATGATCTGGCCCGGATCATGGACACGTCGGACGACTGGATACGCTCGCGCTCGGGCGTCGTGTCCCGGCGTTTCGTCGACCCCGGGACCGGCGCATCCGACCTCGCCACCGAAGCCGGAAACGCCGCGCTCGACTCCGCAGGCATCGGTCACGATGATGTCGACGTACTCATCACCGCCACGATGACACCGGATCTCACCAACCCGGGAATCGCCGGCCTGGTCCAGAACAAGATGGGTCTCGGGCACATCCCCGTCTTCGACATTCGCCAGCAATGCTCAGGATTCCTCTATGCGTTGGACCTTGCCGATGCCCTGATCGGGTCGGGCAAGGCCAAGACCGTTGCGGTCATCGGAGCCGAGGTCCACGCCGGGTATCTCCCGTGGGGCGACACCTGGGACATCGTGCTCGGGAAGGTGGATCGTGAGCCGACGCCCGCCGAGTACGCCCGGAACACCGAACACCGGGCATGGAGCGTGCTGTTCGGCGACGGCGCCGGCGCGATGGTGCTCCAGCGCTCGGACGAGCCCGATGCCGGATTCCTGTCTTCGAGCCTCCACACCGATGGTGAGCACTTCGAGCTGATCATCGTGCCCGGACTGGGCTCGCTCCAGCGGCCGTTCGCCTCCGAAGCCCAGCTTCAGGCGGGACTGCACCTCCCCCGTATGGACGGCGGCGGCCTCTATCGCCAGGCCGTCCGACTGATGCCCGATTCGGTTCGCCTCGCACTCGATGCCTCCGGGCTCGATCTCGAGGACATCGAAGTGGTGGTTGCACATCAGGCGAATGAAAGGATCCTCGCCGGAGTCAGGAAGCAGCTCGGCGTCCACGAGCAGCTCGTCCCCTCGAACATCGACCACTGGGGCAACACCACGGCGGGCACCCTGCCCATCTTGTTCCACGAACTGTGGCAGGAGGGTCGGATAGCCCCCGGATCGGTCACGTGCTTCACCGCCTTCGGCGCCGGCGCCCACTGGGGCGCGATGTTGTACCGCCATCCATGAGCAATTCGATATCCAGAGGCTTGACGCTCCCGAAAGGAGTTCTTGTTGCAGGGCGCTCTCACAGAAGCACGAGATCAACCGACGCCCGTCCTCCGTCCCTGCGACAAGAAGGCATGTCTACCAATCGAAGCGTTCGGCCGGCGTCAGTCGAGAAGGTCCCATTCGGCGCCGTCGGGGGTGTCGCGGACCTCGATGCCGAGGTCGATGAGGCGGTCGCGGATCGCATCGGATTCGTCGTAACGCTTGGCCGCCCGGGCCTGCTTGCGCAGTTCGAGCATCACCTCGACATAGCCACCGACCACTTCGCGCGGGTCCTGCACGCCGGATCTCGCCGCCTCGCCGAGTTCGACGATGACGGAACGCAAGGCGGCACGGTCGCTCTCGCCAGAAGCCGCCTCTTGTTCCACCTCGAGCGCGGCCTCGACCGCCCCGTCGATGTCACCCGCCTCGAGCGCCGAGACGAACTCGGGTGCCGTGGTCGTCGCGGAATCCATGGATGGCTGGATTGCGGCGCCGAGGATCTCCGCCGCCTTCTCCAACCCGACCATCTCTCCGGACTCGAGCGGAAGAACGTCGCGTCCCCGCAGTACGGCTCCTGAGGCACCCGAGACCGCCAGCGTCCCCGCACCGAAATCGATCGTGACGGCGGAGTGCTCGTCGATGCCGAGAATGCCGTGATCGAGCTCGGCTTCGAGCATCGACAGCCGTCGCTCGCCGATGTAGCAGCGACTGGTGTCGTGATTGCCGCCGTCGGTGTTGTTCCAATGAGGCACCACCGTCATCGGCAGACCGAACACCGAGGACAGGTCGAGACCGTCGAGCCAGTAGGGATCCGCCCCCGCCTTGTACATCTCGTAGACCGGAATCGTTTTCAGGCCGGCCGTCAGGGCGGCTGCGGATGCCAGCACGATGGCACCGTCGTTGGCGATCACTTCTCGCATCGCCGGTGCGAGTCCCGAAGAACGCCAGATGCCAAGGGCATAGGACGGCGAGCCGGGCCCAGCGAACACGTACCGAGCACGGCGAACCGTTGCCAGCATTCGCTCGACTTCAGCCGGGTGGGCTGCGGAGGATCGGAGCGAGGCGACGACCGTGGGCTTCAAGAGGGAGACGTCGAAGAATCCGACGATCTTCTCCGTGAGAACCTCGACGTTCTCCTGGAAGCCGAACGGCGTGTCCAGGAGCACCACCTCCGGAGCATCGACGGCCTCCAGTGTTCTCCGATGTGTCGAAACCATCGTCGGGGCGAGCTCTCCCGAGCCCATGAGCACCAGTCGGCCGGCCATCAGATGCCACCCGCAAACGTCACCATCAGGTCGGCGACCAGATCGGGGTGCTGGGCATGAACGTCGTGATGGGCGTCCATCCAGGTCAGCTGACCGTCCGGCAGTGCACCCATGAACGAGTCGACCCGATCTTCCCTACCGGGCTCCGTTCTGCCAACGGCCAGCACGAGAGCGGGAACACGCACGTCACCGGCGACCTCGTCGGCACGATGCTCCCACAGGTGACGAAGGATCTGCAGGTGGTTCTCGCGAGAGAGACGTGCCCGGACGGACCCGTCGACCGTCTCGAAGTTGGCAAGTCGGGCCTCGAGACCGCTTCGCGGCCAATCGGCGAACCTCGTCTGTGACATCGTCTCCAACTGCTCCATCGTGAATCCGGTGAAGTCCGGCGGTGTGAGCGCAGCCCGTGCCTCTTCCCACACCGGGAAGGAATCTGCCAACTGGATGAACCCGCCGTCGACGCAGACGATTCCCGAAACCAGATCCGGGTGACGTCTGGCGAACTCGACGACCACATTCCCGCCCCACGATTGGCCGGCCAGGATCGCCGGCCTGCCGAGCGCCTGCTCGATGACGGCTACGAGATCGTCGGTCACCGTCTGGAAGTCGTATCCGCGCTCCGGCTTGGACGATTCACCATGACCTCGCTGATCGACGGCGATCGACGCGTGACCCAGCTCGGCGAGACGCTCGGCGACGCCATCCCAGAGTCGGGCATTCGAGGCCAGCCCATGGACCAATACGAAGGCTCGCTTGTCCGGCCTCGCCTCGCGCACCACCAGCGAAAGATCGACCCCGGGACCCACGGTGACCGTCCGCCGGATCACCATCCCCACGAGCCGGGTTCGCCTTTGAACGGCCCCACGATCTCATCGAGGATCCATCCCCCATAGAAATCACCGGCCTGTGGGCTCACGACCTCGCCGCCGACCGTCGCCTCGTCGATCCGCGCCGGATAGAAGGAGATGTGGCCGGCGATGGCCCGGAACGCCGTTGTCGGGTCGGGATACGACCAGGCGGCATGGGCCGCGATCTCGGCGCCGACGCGAACACTCCAATACGCTGCTCTCCCCTTCCACTCACACGCCGAGGAACCGGACTCACGCACCAGCAGATCGGTTCGGACATCGTCCGGAGGGATGTAGTAGCCGGGGGGATGGCTCGTCTCCAGCACGCGGAATGCTTCCGTGGTCGATGCGATCAATACGCCACCGAACCGAACCTCGACAAGGCGATCGTCCTGGTCCAGAGCCGGTGGGCGGGGGTAATCCCACACCGACTCCTGGCCGGGTAGTGGCGTATCGGGCTTGGGTCTTCGCATCATGATTTCAGGTCTCGCCGGCAGACAGCGACCATACCCCTCACATCGAGCAACGAGGAGTCCTGTCATGACGGCTGTCCGCATCGTTTCTGCACTGGGTGTGGCTGCAATGACGATCGCTCTCGTCTTTGGATTCACAAGTGGCGACTTCACAGCAGAGGGCGGGGAGATCATCGATCTGATCTGGGGTCGCATAACGCTGATCGACCTCTACACCGGAGTTGCCCTCTTCGCGGTATTCGTGACCTGGCGGGAACGGTCGTTCGGGATCGCGCTGGCGTGGCTCATCACCTTCATCGTGCTCGGAAACCTCGCGACCGCGCTCTACGTGCTCATGGCGAGTCTTCGGGTGAACTCGGTCGAGGAGCTGCTGACTCCGGTCCGCTAGAAGCCGCAATCGTTCGAGCCGACTCGATCCGAACACCGAGCGCCAGAACTGCACCTCTCGACGTTTCGGATGTGATGGCCCGGGGTAGCCCGGCCGCCTCGACCCCCAGGTGATCCGATGAAGAAGTCACTCGTTTGGTTTCGGCGCGACCTCCGCCTCGCCGACAATCCCGCCTGGGCCGCTGCGACCCGCTCTTGCGACGAGGTGATCCCCGTCTTCGTCATAGACCCTGGTCTCTGGGACCGGGTTGCTCCCCGCAAGCGGGCACTGCTGGCGGGCAACCTCCGCGCACTCGATGGCTCGCTGGCCGAACAGGGCGGTCGTCTGCACGTCGCCCACGGCGACCCGGAGGTTGTGCTCCCCGCATTGGTTGGGAGGACCGGTGCCGATCACGTCCATTGGAACGCCGACTACACCCCCTATGCGCACCGCCGCGACTCGACCGTTGCATCAGTCGTGCCGTCCACCGCTCACCACGGACAATTGGTCCACCCGCCGGGATCGATCCTGACCAACACGGGCTCCCGCTACCGGGTATTCACCCCGTTCCATCGTAAATGGGACGAGCGGCCGATCCCGACAACACCGCAAGCTGCCGACGTCACCATCGGCTCCGACCCCGGGACCGGGATTCCCGACGAGGCGGAACCCTCGATCCCACCCGGGGAGATGGCCGCCCTCGACCGTCTCGAAGACTTTGCTGCGAGGGTGGATGCCTACGACAGCGAACGAGACAGGCCGGATCTCGACACGACGAGCAGGCTGTCGATCGACCTCAAATGGGGAACGCTCGGACCCCGAACGATCATCGAGCGGCTCGGCGCACATACTCAGGGTCGAGCGGCGTTCGTCCGCCAATTGGCGTGGCGTGACTTCTATGCGGACCTATTGGATGCGATGCCGCAGTCTGTCGACTCTGCGCTCCGCACCGAGTATCGATCGATCGAATGGGAAGACGATCCCGAAGGCCTCGAGGCGTGGAAGGCAGGCAGCACCGGGTATCCCATCGTCGATGCCGGGATGCGTCAGCTGTTGGGAGAGGGCTGGATGCACAACCGCGTGCGAATGATCGTTGCGTCGTTCTTGATCAAGGACCTTCTGATCGACTGGCGATTGGGCGAACGCCACTTCCGCCGCCATCTGCTCGATGCCGATGTCGCATCGAACGTCGGCAACTGGCAGTGGGCAGCCGGCACGGGGGCTGATGCCGCCCCCTACTTCCGGATCTTCAACCCGGTGTCACAATCGAAGAAGTTCGATCCGGGCGGGCACTACATCCGGCGCTGGGTCCCCGAATTGTCCCTCCTCGACGACTCGGCCATCCACGAACCGTGGAGCGCACCGCCGCTGGAGCTCGCAGCAGCCGGGGTGGTGTTGGGCGACTCCTATCCGCATCCGCTGATCGACCACGGATTCGCCCGTGAACGGACCCTGGAACGGTTCAAGCGGGGCCTGGGACGCTGATCGCTGCCTGACTCGGCCCCGCCGTGATTGCCTCCACCAGATCGATTGCGTCGGTGAGCTTGACCCCCCAGCCATCGACGCCGAGCCGGTCCGCGTCTTCATCTGACCGAATCGCCCGGCCTCCAGCGATGATCGACAGATCGGGTTCGATCTCCCGTACTGCATCGACCATCGCCCGAGCAGAATCGAGCGCCGAGTGGTTGGTGATCGAAAGGCAGATCGCCTCGAGACCGTCGAGACGCTCGACGGCTTTGACCAAGGCGGGGGGAGGCGTGTTGGCGCCGAGATCGAGCGTTTCGAAGCCCAGCGAGCGGATCACATCGGCGACCATCACCGAGCTCAGACTGTGCTGATCTCCTTCCGGCATGGCGCACAGCACCCTTCCCCTCGTGCGACCGCGCCGCGAGAAGCGGGGGCCGAGGCGCCCCACCACACGCAGCGCCACCGCCGTTGCGAGATGCTCATCGGCGACGTCCAGCTCTCCGCGCTCCCATCGGTGCCCGATGCTGCTCATGGCCGGGGCGAGAACGTCGGAATAGATGAACAGCGGAGTCCGGCCGGCGGCGAGGGCTGCCTCCACGACGAGCCAGGCACCACCGGCGTCGCCGGCGATCATCCGGGCCTCGAGCCGCTCGGCCCACGGAGCATCGATGTCGCCGACCGTGCGCTCCCGGTTCTTGAACGTCTCGAGATCGGAGAGCGCGACCCGCCACTGGCTTCCGGACTTGATGGCGCTCAAGCGACCCATCCGGACGTAGCGGTAGACGGTCATGTAGTGAACGTCCAGTGCTTCCGCGACCTGATGGAGGGACAGACTATCTTGCGGTGCCATCACTCAAATTTATCACTAAACACTGGGTCGCCTGGTTTGAGGTCTTGGATTCCGGGTATTTTCCCACCGATCCCCAGTCGAAGAATGCAGCAGGAGCGCCATGTCCACCACACAATATGACCCGTACCTCGGCGAAGAAGTCATCGTTCTCGAGTGGCGTGATCTCGCAGCTTGTGCCGGTCAGGACCCCTCGATGTTCTTCCCGGCCGGGGAGACCGGCCCAGCAGCAGAGCAGATCAAGATGGCCAAGAGGATCTGCGGAACGTGCGAAGTGACCGACGAATGCCTCACGTACGCCATCGAGACGAATCAGGTCTCGGGCGTCTGGGGAGGGCTCACCGAGGACGAGCGTCGCCCCGTCCGCCGGCGTTGGCTCGCCGATCGTCGACGACGCACCGGCTGAGTGGTCTACGATCCGTCACCTCGTCGGGGGTGAACATGGATCACGACATCACAATCGCCCTGCAACAACTTGGGCGCATGCGGGGCATGAACGCTCTGTACCACCGTCAGTTCTTCTCCGATGTCCGTTTCACTGCCGTACTGATACTCGCCCTTTTCGTCGCCGGTGCTGCGATCGATCGCTGGCTCTTCCTTGCGGTCCCCTTCGTGGCTCTTCTCGGAGCCGCGTCCACCGCATTCGACGCCTCCTACCTCATCTTCTCCCGTCAGTACGCCACCCGGCTGGAGCGTTTCATCAATCGACGAGTGGGGTCGGCGGTTCTCATCGCTCACGAGCTCGAAAACGCCTATCTGTTCCCGCTGGATCGAACCAAGATCGTGACGCTCCGATTCGGCGGCGACTTCACCTGGTTCGGCTTCATGACCGCCTTCTACACGCTCCTCGGCGTGGCGGCATATCTGACGGGATTGGTGCTCTCCCTCGACGTCCTGTCCGAGTCCGGGCGGGCCGACATCGGCTTCGCCTATCTGGCCACGCTTGCGATATTCACAGTCGGATCGCTGGCGGTAGGCGCATGGTGGTTCGTTGCGGGTACAGGCGAAGAACGTCTCCAGGGGACGCTCGACAACAGCTTCGGCCGGGACCTGTAGTGATCGTCGATGCCGCGCACTACCGCTCCGGCGAACGCGAGCCGGACGCTTTCGAGCTGGACGGCGCGTTGGCACTCGATCGGAGATCGGGCTCGTTCTCGTGGATCGGGCTGTATGAGCCTGACGAGTTCGAGTTCGAGGCGGTCCGGCGTGAGTACGACCTCCACGAACTCGCCGTCGAGGATGCGGTCAAGGCCCACCAGCGCCCGAAGCTGGAGCGATACGACGAAACGCTGTTCGTCGTGCTCAAGCCTGCCATCTACGACGATCACTCGGAGACGGTCGAGTTCGGCGAGATCCACCTCTTCATCCATGACTACTTCGTTGTCGTCGTCCGGCATCGCAAGTCCAGTCAGCTCGTCGACGTCCGCCGATCACTCGAAGCCGACGTCGAGACACTGCGCCTCGGGCCGGGTTCGGTCCTCCATGCCATCACCGAGCACGTCGTCGACAACTACCTCACCGTCCTCGACGGTCTCGAGCTCGACATCGCTCAAGTCGAAGGGGATGTGTTCGCCGACTCGGACGTCGTGCCGACGGAGCGGATCTATCGGCTGCTACGTCAAGTGATCAACTTCTCGCAAGCCACGATCCCGCTCGTTGAGCCACTCGACCGACTCTCGAAGGGCAGCTTCGTGGGTGTCCACCCCGATCTCCACGATTACTTCCGCGACACCCACGACCAGCTCATCAGGGTGATCGACAGGATCCACGCCCTCAGACAGCTCCTCACGTCCATCCTCGACGCCAACCTCACCCAGGTGACCGTGCGCCAGAACAACGACATGCGCAAGATCTCGGCATGGGTGGCGATCGCCGCGGTGCCCACGCTGCTCGCCGGAGTGTGGGGAATGAACTTCGAATCGATGCCCGAGCTGACCTGGGCCGTGGGCTATCCGCTGGCGATCGTCTTCATGCTGGCGATCAGTGGATTGCTCTATCGCAGATTCAAAGCCAGCGGCTGGCTGTGATGACGAGACTTCGTCTGTTGCTTCCGGCTCTCGCCACCGCTCCGTAGAGAGCCATTGCTGGAGAGCATGGCGTCATCACACGCGCTCGCGTTCGAATCCGACATAGCGACCGCGGGATATCGATCGCGATCCAGCCGACCCAAGAATGCAGTCCTGTCAGTCCCGAGCGTTACCCTCGCCGCCATGCCATCAACAGTCGTGCTCGGGGCCCAATGGGGTGACGAGGGAAAGGGTCGGGTCACCGACTTCTTCGCCCACTCGGCCGACTACGTGGTCCGGTACCAGGGCGGCAACAACGCCGGCCACACGATCATCATCGGTGACCAGAAGTTCGCGCTGTCGCTCACACCGAGTGGCGTGATGTACCCCCACGCCGTGCCGGTGATCGCGTCCGGCACCGTGATCGACCCCAGGGTCCTGCTCGAAGAGCTGGACATGCTCGAATCCCGGGGCGTGGACACCTCGAGGCTGCGGATCTCCTCGAACGCCCATCTGATCATGCCGTACCACAAGAAGCTCGACGCGGTGATGGAGCGGTTCCTCGGCAGGAACCTGATCGGCACGACGAAGAAGGGCATCGGCCCCGCCTACACCGACAAGTACCAGCGACGCGGCATCCGAGTGCAGGATCTCTTCGACCCGAAGATCTTCCGCGACAAGGTCGACGTCGCGCTCAACGACACCAACCGGTTGCTCACCCGGGTGTACAACCAGCTTCCGCTGGACGGCTCGACCATCGCAGACGAATACCTCGAATACGCCGAACGGCTGCTGCCGTACGTAGACGACACATCGCTGCTGTTGTGGGATGCGTTGCAGGACGGCAAGAACGTGCTCTTCGAGGGCGCCCAGGGGACGTTGCTCGACATAGACCACGGCACGTACCCGTTCGTCACTTCATCGAACCCGACGGCCGGCGGCGCAGTCGTCGGTTCCGGCATAGGCCCGAAGATGATCGACGAGATCGTCGGTGTCGCCAAGGGATACATCTCCCGTGTCGGGACGGGACCGTTCCCGACCGAGCTGGACGACGAGATCGGCGAGACGATGATCGAACTCGGCGGCGAGTACGGCGTGGTCACGGGCAGGCGTCGCCGATGCGGATGGCTGGACCTGGTCGCCCTCCGCTACGCCGTCCGCGTCAACAGCATGACCCAACTGTTCCTCACCAAGGTCGACATCTTGTCCGCCTTCGACACCATCAAAGTCGCGACCGGATACACGTCGCTGGGCGAGCGGTACGACCATTTCCCGAGACAGCAACGCGTGCTCTACAACTGCACTCCGATCTACGACGAGCTCCCGGGCTGGAAGACGGACATCACCGGATGCCGTGAGTTCGATGAACTGCCGGAAGCAGCCCAGGACTACGTCCGCTACATCGAGAATGCCATCGGCGTCCCCGTCAAATGGGTGTCGGTCGGCCCCGAGCGCCAGCAACTGATCACGCGGCAATGAAGATCCTGTTGATCGGTTCGGGAGCCCGCGAGCACGCGCTCGGGTGGAAGCTGGTCCAGTCCGAAGCCGTCACCGAGCTCGTCAGCCTCCCGGGGAACCCGGGACTCGCCCAACTCGGCCCCTCGATCGAGGGCGTCGATCCCAACGATGTGGGCGCAGTGGCCGCACTCGCCCGGGTCCATGCCGTCGATTTCGTGGTCGTGGGACCCGAGGCGCCCCTCGCAGCCGGCGTGGTGGATGCATTGTCCGATGTCGGCATCCCTGCATTCGGCCCGACCCGGGCTGCGGCGCGTCTCGAGTCGTCCAAGTCGTTCGCCAAGGAGATCATGTCCCGATCGGGCGTGCCGACCCCGGCCGCATGGACCTTCGAGCACGCAGCGGACGCCGAAACCCACATCCGAAGTCATCCGGGACCGTACGTCGTCAAGGCCGACGGACTGGCCGGAGGAAAGGGCGTCCTGGTCACCGGCGATCGCGACGAAGCCGTCGCATGGGCCAACAAGTGCGTCGGAGAGGACCTCGGGGGCAGCGATCCCCGAGTCGTGATCGAGGAATACGCCGCCGGGCCCGAACTCAGCGTCTTTGCCATCTGTGACGGCGAGAACAGTCTTCTCCTCGAGCCCGCTCGCGACTACAAACGGATCGGAGACGGCGACACGGGACCGAACACCGGAGGAATGGGCAGCTACTCCCCGGTCGAGCTGCCCGACGGGCTGCTGGATCGGGTGCAGCGGACGGTGATCGAGCCCGTGCTGGAGACGATGCGCAACGACGGAGACCCCTACGTCGGGGTGCTGTACGCCGGACTGGTCTTGACCGACGACGGTCCGAAGGTCATCGAGTTCAATTGCAGGTTCGGCGACCCGGAGACCCAGGTGGTGCTCGCGAGGCTCGAGAGCGACCTCTTCGATGTCCTGCGCGCAGCTACGACCGGCGCCATTTCGGACATCGAACTGACGTGGTCGACCGATTCCGTCGTCAACGTCGTGCTCGCCGCTCACGGCTATCCGGACAGCCCACGGAAGGGCGATGCCATCACCGGACTGTCGGAGACCGACGGCCTGATCTTCCACGCCGGAACCACCAGGGAAGGCAAACACCTCCGCACGAGCGGTGGACGGGTGATGAGCGTCCTGGGCCGGGGGCCTGACCTCAAGTCGGCCCGATCCGCCGCCTATGCCGCCGCCGAGCCGATCTCCTTCGATGGCAGGACGTTCCGCACCGACATCGCAGCTTCGGCATCCATCGGCTGAGGCCCCTCAGCTCAGGTGCTGCCCGAGCGCCCCGCCGAGATCACCCCGCGGTTCCACGGCCACCGATCCACAGCCGAGCCAGGTGGCAGTCGTCTCGAGGTGCGATGCGAGCCTCTGCGCCACCTGCTCACGCGGGCAGCCGGCTTCGAGATGGGCGGCGCGAACCCGGAGCACGCCCGCCTTGCGGTCGGTTTTGAGATCGACCCTCGCGACGATCTCTCCGTCCATGAGGAAGGGGAGCACGTAGTAGCCGTGAACCCGCTTCTCCTCGGGGACGTAGATCTCGATTCGGTAGTGGAGACCGAAGCTTCGGAGCGCCCGGTCACGACGCCAGATCAACGGATCGAACGGTGACAGCAGAGCCGCACCCTCGACCCGTTGAGGGATCGTGGCTTCGACGTGCCGGTACGCCGGCTCGCCCCAGCCTTCGATGTCGACCTCGAACACCGACTCTGTGTCGAGCACACGTGGGAACAGCCGCCTGGCCTCGGGCATGCGAATGCGGTAATAGTCGGCGATGTCGGCCAACGTGCCCACTCCCAACGCCAGGGCGGACTTCTCCAACAAGGCCACGATCGCCGCATCTCGTTCGAGTTCACTCTCTCGATGCCGAGCGTCGATGACTCGTTCGGTCACGTCGTATTTGCGGTGGAAGTTCGGGCGATCGGCGACACTGACTGCACCGGTGTGGAAGTGCCATTCGAGGGCTACCTTGCCGCGTCCGTACCCCCACCAGGGACCGGTCCGCTCCCCCGGGTCGGACAACTCGCCGACGGTGAGCGGTCCTCGTCGTCTCACCTCATCGAGGACGGACTCCACATAGCCCGGGTGCTCGGCCATCAGAGCGGCGGCCCGTCCCCCCGGGTCGGCGGCCCGCATCCGATGGGCCAGCAGGCCGTACGCCTCCTGGGGCAGGATCGAAGCCTCATGCGCCCAGTACTCGAAATGCTCTCCCGAACGCCACAGCCATCGGTCGAGCCGGTCACGGTCGAAATGACCGAGCCGGGAGAAGAACACCCAGTAGTGGGTGCGGGCAGAGACGTTGACCGAGTCGAGCTGGATCAGTTGCAGCTGCCGCATCACACGGCGGAAGTGGCGGGCATCTGGTTCTCGGGCCGGTACCGGCTTCGACAACCCGGCACTGGCCAGGACGAGCCTTCTGGCGGCGTCAGCGGTCATGCGCCGGACGGTCATGGACCGTCAGGCTAGGAGTTGGGACCGGGTCATGACCGGCGGGGCCTGCGC
>JAHEIN010000132.1 GCA_024639335.1 bacterium
CTCACCACAAGTCAGGCCGACCTGGCGCGGGTAGCCAGACGGCAGCATCGGTACCACGTTCACGGCGTAGTTGTGGCCGTGATCGTCGATACGGGGCTCGATCGACCGGTCTTGTGCCGAGATCACACCCTGAGTTGACGTGACGGCCCGCACTCGGGGCAGGGTCGCAGGTCACAATGGAGCTGTCGTTCGCCTCATCCTGCCTGGCGTCGACATCGGGTGTGAGGAATCGGCTCGAAGCCACGGGATGGGGAGGCTTCATGACGTCGATACGCCGCCTCGTTTGCGATCGGTTGCGTGTGGTGGATGCGGAGCCGGAGGTGTGAACGATTCGGCGAAGACGAAATCGTGGTGAACGGTCGAGTGTTCAACTCTGGATCCGGACTTCGAGGCGGGTGATCTTGCCGCTCTCGATCCGATACCGGTCGACACCCTCGACCGGCCCGGGTAGGGCGGGCGAGCGGCAGACCCATTTGGTCGTGGCACTCGAGCCGGAGACCTCGATCGAGAGAACATCGAGTTGCAGTTCCGGCAGCGGTTGCTCCCAGCCGCGTCGCAGTCGATCGCGAATCTCTTTCACCCCGACAGCAGGCGTGGCGTCGGTGAAGGGTTCGATGTAGACCGCGTCGTCGGCAAACAACGCCATGATCTCTTCCTCTGCGTCTGCGCCCCGGCGCATGGCCGAGTAATAGCGCTCGATCAGATCTCTGTCGTCCATGGAAGTGCTCCTGCTACGTTGCCATGATGGCCGATGTCGAGACACGGAAACGGGTGAGGGCGCTCCTCGATGCCGTCCGTGAGCGACCCACCGAGCTTCCGCTGGAGCGCGTCGTCGATGTGGCGAACCTGGGGGTGAGCGTCTCGATCGATCGTGATGGCCCGGAACCGGTCGTGTATGTGACCCCGCGACCCGATCCTCGTTTCGAAGCGCTGAGTCCGCGCGAGTTCGAGGTCGCCACTCTCGTTGCGGCGGGCTTCTCGAATGCCCAGATCGGAGAGGCGCTCTTCATCTCTGTCGCGACGGCCAAGGACCACGTGCACGCCATCCTCGTCAAGACCGACTTGAAGTCCCGGTCCGAGGTCGCGGCTGCCTGGTACGGGTCGCTCTAGAGGCCGTTGGACCATCTGACGGTGGCCATGGAGACCGCCGGTTCTTCGGCAAGCAAAGGGCCGACTCTCGTCATGTACTCGGCGAACCACGGCGCCGATGCGTTTGCCCCCATTGCAGCCGGATCCGAATAGATCTCGAAGAGATGGAATCGGTCTTCGTTCTGTTGGTCGTCACACCAGACCACGACGCGTTGCGCTTCGTTCTCCTCGGCCCGAGGAGCCATGAGTTCCTGGTACACCGAGCGCACCTCCTCTCGCTTTCCTTGCTGCGTCGTCGTGCTGATGATCATGGCGAGTTCGCCCACGTAGTTGCCTCCTCGGCTCAGCACCGTACGAGCACCCAGCCCGTGGCGGTATCCATCATCGGATGGATTCGGAGGTGGCGGGCGAGGCGGCTCAGGCCTCGACCGCCGAAAGCTCACGCGCCATCAGCTCAATGCGACGGTCAGCGTCTCGCCCGGCACGAGGGTTGCCGTGGTCCCGCCCACTCGAACCGCCATGTGGCCATCTGAGCCCGGCTCGTGGGTGACTACGACTTCCTCCGTCGAGATTGCGATGTCGATCCAGCGTCCGCGAAAGCGGATCCGGGACGACAGCCTTCCCAACTCCCGGGGGATCGCCGGATCCAGCACGAGCGTGTCTCCGTCGATCTGGAATCCGGTGTACCCGCGTTGCACGAGGTCTACCGTTCCTGCCATGGCGCCCGTGTGGATGCCTTCTTTGGTCGTGCCGCCCTGGATGTCGATGAGATCGCTGGTCACTGCTTGTTGGAAGAGGCGCCAGGACTCCTTGCGGTCGAGCCTGGCCAGCACCCATGAGTGCACGACGCGGCTGAGCGTGGAGCCGTGAGAGGTGCGGTCGTCGTAGTAGGCGATGGTTCGCTCGATCAGGCCCTTGTCGAGTGTGATGCCGAGACGTTCGAGCACAGCACCCAACTCGTCATCGGAGAGCAGGTAGAACAGCATCAGGACGTCCGCCTGTTTTGACAGTTTGTAGCGGTTCGTGCTGTCGTTCTCAGCCTCGAGGATGCGGTCGAGTCGCTGGATGTCGCCGTACCGTTCGGTGTATCCAACCCAGTCGAACTCTTCGAGATTCTCGTATCCCTCGAACTGGGAGAGCACGCCGTCGTGCATCGGGACGAACAGTTTGGTGGCGATGTCGTCCCACTGTGACAGCTCTTCGGGTGTGACGCCGAGTTTCTCGACCAGCTCTCGGGACCGGAATTCCGGTACAGCCGAGATGGCCTGACGGGTCTTTTCCAGAACCCAGGAGGTCATGACGTTCGTGTAGGTGTTGTTGTCCAGACCTGGCTCGTCGCGGTCGGGGTAGCCGTCGTGGTACTCGTCGGGCCCCATGACACCCTTGATCTCGTACCGGTCGTGTGCGCGGTCGTAGCTGGTGAGCGAGACGAGCATGCGGGAGATCTCGATCAGCATCTCTGCACCGGCGAAGGCCAGGAATTCCGTGTCATCGGTCATCTGGTGGTACCGCCACACGTTCCACGCGATCGCCAGGTTCACATGACGCTGCAACCGGCTGTTGTCGGGAAGCCATCGCCCCGACTTCGGGTTGAGGTGCAGTACCTGGCTCTCCTCGCGGCCGTCGCTGCTGCTCTGCCACGGATACAGCGCGCCCTCGAGCCCTTCGCTCACAGCGTTCGCCTTCGCCCGGGCCAGCCTGCGGTAGCGATACAGCAGGAGTGATCTCGTCAGGTCGGGGAGGTGGAGGGTCAGGAAGGGGAAGATGAACAGCTCATCCCAGAACACGTGGCCCCGGTACGCCTCGCCGTGGAGGCCCCGAGCGGGGATTCCGACGTCGAGATCGATGGTGTGTTTGGACGCCGTCTGCAGGAGGTGAAACACGTGCAGGTTGATGGCCAGGCCGGTCTCTTCGTCTGCGTCCGTCTCGAGCCGAAACCTGGTCCAGAGATGGTCCCAGGCGAGAATGTGATTCGAGAGCAGGTCGTCGAATGCGGGCGCCACCTCGATGAGAGTCTGCGCCGCCAGCGCCGGTGTGCTGATCGCCTGATCGCGGCTGCTGTACACGGCGACCACCTTGTCGACCGTCACCGGCACGCCTTGGGCGAGATCGAGCGCGAGGTCGTGCGCCACGAACGCGTTCGACTCCACCAGGCGTCGCTGGTGCTTCACGGCACCGCCATTGGACACCAGCTGAGTCCGCGCTGCCATAGCGATACTGATCGAAGACTGGTTCGTCTCCACGTCGAGGGCGATGGTCTCGGCGTCGATCTCCCAACTCGAGACGGGCTCGAGGTGACGGTGCGCCAGCGATCGGTAGCGAGCGACTCCGGTGTTCTCGACCGTGCCGTCGATGCCCGAACGGACCGTGAGCAGCCCGTCCCAGTTCTCGGCTGCGAATGTCGTCTGGAGCCCGGCCAGGCGCGGGATGCCCATGTGGACGAATCGGCGCTGCGTCACCAGCGTTCGCCGTCCTCGGTCGATGAACGTGAAGGACCGGGTGAGGATTCCCCGGCGGAGGTCGAGTTCCTGGTGATATCCATCGATCTCGGCCCCCGCAGGCGTGAACCAGTCGGAGTCCTCGACACGGAACCGGAGGGTCAGCCAGTTCGGGGCGTTGACGAGGTCTTCGTTCTCGATCTCGTGGTCGTCGACCACTGTCGTGAGGCGGTTGTACACGCCGGCGAGGTAGGTGCCGGGATAGTGCACATCGTCTGCCGAGGACTCCGGGGCGGCCCCGCGAGTCGCGAACGAGCCGTTGCCGAGAGTGCAGAGCGCCTCGCGGAGGGCCTCGGTCTCGGGATCGAAACCCTCATAGCGGAGGGTCCAGGCAGTCATCGGTCGATCGCTCCCGCCAGCCGCGTGCGCACCTCGTCCGGGTCCTCGAGGGCATAGGTTGCCTGGCTCGGCTCACCGTCTCTGCCCACAACAACGCCCACGCCGCGCCCGACGAGGACGGCGAACGCATCCTCGTCCGTCACGTCATCTCCCAAGTAGTACGGAATCGATGTCTCGAGATCGATTCCCAGCCTATCAATGAGCCATTCGAGCGCTTTGCATTTGCTCCAATCGACCGCGGAGCGAAGCTCGAAGATCTTCCTTGCCGATCGTCATCTTCGAAGCACCGATCGGGGTGTCAGGCGAGCGTTGTGAGGACCACGTCGAAGTCGAGGAAGATGGCAGACACCCGTCTGCCGGCTTCTGCAATCACCCGTCGAACCCGTCGAGCGCCGAAGGCAATTTCGGACTTGGCAGCCCCTCCATCATGGCAAATGCGCCCGATCGCGCCGGCCCCGATGTCATGATCCCGACGGTACCTAATGTCGGCAACGGACGGCCGTGCAACCGGGCCTCGGCCCTCGTAGTGGACGGTCCAAGGCCGTAGTCGGACCCATCGAGGGACCCAACGTCGGTCCGTTGCAGGCCCTGACTCGTGCGCCATTTCGGCAAGAGGCGTTAGGTCTGAGGCCTGAGGCCTGAGGCGTCCGCCGACGACCACGAACCGCACAAGCGGCCTTCAATCGGTAGTGTTTGTACCGCAAGAGCCATCACCGCACGGAGTCGAGCATGCCGCCACCAGACGCCACCCTCACGGGCGGAGCCGCGCGCGCCCTCCCGACGATCATCCAGGGCGGAATGGGCGTGGCGATCTCGGGCTGGCCGCTCGCAAACGCGGTTGCGCGTCGCGGCGGGCTGGGCGTCGTCTCCGGCACCGCCATCGAAGTGGTCATGGCACGTCGTCTTCAACTCGGCGACGCCGACGGAGACATCCGTCGTGCCCTCTCACACTTCCCGTTCCCCGAGGCTGCAGAGCGAATCCTCGACGACTACTACCTGGAGGGCGGCAAGGACGACAAGAAGCCCTTCAAGAACGTCCGTTCATTCACTCTCGATCCCGATTCGAGACTGGAAGAGCTCTCCGTCGCCGCCAACTTCGTGGAGGTCTTCTTGGCAAAGGAGGGCCACAGCGGACAGGTCGGCATCAACTACCTCCGCAAGATCGAGATGCCGCTCCCGTCCTCCATCTACGGGGCGATCCTCGCTGGGGTCGACTTCGTGATCGTTGGAGCGGGTAACCCAAAGGACATACCCGGTCTCGTCACACGCCTCGCACGCAACGAGGCCGTCGGCCTTCCCGTGAGGGTGCAGGGGCTCACCTCGGCAGATGGTGAAAGAGAGGCGCGATTCGACCCTGCGCATTTCGGTCCGGCCCTGCCCGCGCTCGAGCGGCCGAAGGTTCTCGCCATCGTCGCCTCTATCGATCTGGCAGCCGGACTCGCCGACCTCTCGGAGCCACCCGACGGGTTCGTCGTGGAAGCACCCAGTGCAGGGGGGCACAACGCACCTCCCCGCGGGCCACGACGAACCGATGCGCTCGGCCAACCGGTCTACGACGATCGAGACACCGTCGAACTGGAGCGGTTGCGAGAAATCGGCTTGCCGTTCTGGCTGGCCGGTTCTTTCGGAACCCCCGAGGGTCTCCGGCAGGCACTGACCGAAGGTGCTGCCGGCGTCCAGGTCGGCACGTTGTTCGCTTTGAGCGAGGAATCCGGACTCACTCCCGACTTGAAGCATCGGGTACTGGCTCAGGTCGCCGAAGAAGGCGTAGACGTACGCTCTGATTGGCGTGCCTCGCCCACCGGCTTCCCCTTCCGCATCGTCCAGCTGGAGGGGACGCTCTCAGATGAGGACGTCTACGAAGACCGCCAGCGGATATGTGACCTTGGAGCGCTGCGAGTGCCATACAAGACCGACGGCGGCTCGATCGGGTATCGCTGCCCTGCTGAGCCGACACGGGCGTACAGCGACATCAAGGGCGGCAGGCTTGCGAACACCGAAGGGCGGTTGTGCTTGTGCAACGGCTTGTTCGCGACCGCCGGGCTGGCGCAGTACCGGGCGAAGGACGGCTTCGTCGAGCCACCGCTGGTGACTGCCGGGTCGGACTTCAGCGGGGTCTTACGGATCCTCGACCTTCGACGTCCCGATGAGTCCTACACCGCCGCAGACGTCATCGACTACTTGTCCGGAGACCTCCAGCCGGTCAGGTGAGTGCACGTTGTCCCCTGGGCGTGGTGTGCCGCGCGAGGCATGAGGCGTGAGGGCATTACTTGACGGTTCAAACACCATGTGTCACAATATTTGAGCATTCAAGCATCAGGAGCCCTCATGAGCATCATGAATCCGCAACGGCCGGGTGAGGCCTTCGACCGCTTCATGGCCGAACACGCTCCCCGCAGCTCCGAACAACGTGTCTGGCAAGAGGGGGATCCACCGTTGCCGGCGTTGTATCTGAGTCACGGCGCCCCTCCGGTCTTCGACGACGCCCATTGGATCGATCAGCTGTTCGGCTGGTCTCAGTCCATTGCCAAGCCCAAGGCGATCTTGGTGATCAGCGCCCATTGGGAGTCGGCGCCGCTCGGATTGTCATCACCCGAGGCAGGCACGCCGCTCGTGTACGACTTCGGCGGTTTCGCCCAGCGCTACTACGCGATGCAGTACGAAACCCCGGCCGCAACCGATCTTGCCCGTCGCGTGGCGGCATCGATGCCCATCGGCGAACCCCTTCACCAGCACACCGGCCGCGGTCTCGATCACGGTGCATGGGTCCCGCTCAAGGTGATGTACCCGTACGGCGATGTCCCGGTGCTCCAGCTCAGCATGCCGACCCACGATCCGGAACGGCTGCTCGAGCTCGGCCGCCGGCTCCAGCAACTCCGTCACGAAGGGGTGCTGATCATCGGCTCGGGCTTCATGACCCATGGATTGCGATACGCCACCAGGGAGATGTTCTGGGAGAACGAGATCCCAGGATGGTCCAGCGAGTTCGACCAGTGGGTCGCCGAAGCCCTGGACCGGGGTGACCTCGACTCTCTCGCCGACTACGGCCGGGCTCCTGGCATGCCATACGCCCACCCCACGGTCGAGCACTTCACCCCTCTTTTCATCGCGCTCGGCGCCGCAACCGACCCCGAGGTGGCACCGACGACCGTCATCGACGATTACCAGTTCGGGTTCGCAAAACGATCCGTGCAGTTCGCGTGACCGTGGCCGAAGTCCCTTGGCTGACCGACGAGGAGCAGGCGACCTGGCGGGCCTTCAGCACCGTGAGCCGGCTCGTCGAAGGCGCCCTTGACCGGCAGCTGGTCAGAGATTCCGGGATGAGTCATGCCCACTACTCGATTCTCGTCGCGTTGTCGGAGTCGGAAGGCGAGACCGCGCGGATGGGCGACCTCGCCGACTTCCTGCAGTTCTCTCCCAGTCGAATGAGCCACGCCGTTCGACGGATGGAAGAAGCCGGTTGGATCGAGCGCCGTCGGTGTTCGAGCGATGGACGGGGGCAGGAGGCGATGCTGACGCCCCGGGGTCGCGAGACGCTCGAACGGGCGGCGCCGGGCCATGTTCGTGAGGTGAGGCGGCTGTTCGTCGATCAGATCGAGCCTGAGGAACGGGATCAGATCCGTCGGATCAGCGAGATGTTGCTCACTCGAATGGTGGAGTGAGACCGGGTCCAGACACGACCGTGGCCTCATGGGAACGTCCGGGATTCAGATGATGCGCCCGAACCATCGGATCGATCCGGCGATCGCCACCGCGAGCAGTCCGAGACCGCCGGCGGCGAACCAGTCGGTCACTTCACGGTCCTCGGTCTCGAAGGCGATCTCCGAGCCGATCTCCGCCAGGATCTGCGAGAGGTCCGATTCGCTCGCCGTCTCGA
>JAHEIN010000133.1 GCA_024639335.1 bacterium
TCACCACCGCGATCGTGAACGCCAGCGGCAACCCGAGGATCGCCACCGCTGCTCCCACGATGATCGCCACCACGAGACTCGAGATCGTCAAGGCGATGAAGTACTGGCGGATCGACCAGGTTGTGTCGTCCAGAATGTCACGGCCGACGTTCGCAGAAACGCCCAAGTGGCCTGCCACCCAGTCGCGCAGCGGATGCCAGTCCTTCAACCCGACATACAACAGGAACCACGCCACCAACGTGCCCGTCACGAACGCGGCCGCGCTCGAAAACACCGTCGACAAGTATGTCGTGGCGCCGGGCACAGCGTTGGTCCACATATCGCCCAGGTCATCGACCGCCGAGTCGGCGTCGTCGGACGTCCAACCCTCCTCGTCGAGCCAGTCACCGACCTCCTCGATGCCGGCGGCGAGCTGTCGTCCGATCTCGGGTGCCTGGTCAACGACACCGTTGACAGCCACGACGAAGGCGCCGATCGTCACCGCCACCAGCACGATGAGCACCAGCCCAGCCGCCAGCGCCCGGGGCACGTACCGCTCCAGGCGATCGGTCACCGGGGCAAACAACATCGCCACCACGGTCGAGACGATCAGCGGGATCACCAGACCAGAGATCGCCGACAAACCGATGAACACGATCGCGCCCGCAGCCGTCATTCCCACCACGTACCACGACCGCATCCCCCAGCGTCGCAACCGTGCGTCCCGACGTTGGACCACCAGGCGCTGAGAATCCTCCACAGACTCACAGTAACCCGCCCGTCCACCACCGGCACCGCCGCGGGCACAGTCGGTAGGCGAGGTGGAACACACGGCCACGGGCCACGACGAGAGCACCACATCGGCGCCACAGGAACGACTCGGTCGCCGGGACCGCGAGTTCAATCCTGTGGAGCGATCAGATCCGCCCGGTGCGCGCCGAGGACGCTCGCCTGAGCGCCGATATCGACCGAATGAGCGACGGGGAGTAGCTGAACCGCTTGTTCCGAACTACAGTCGTCCCCCGGAAGCTAGACGAGAGGATGATCAATGGGGCTCTTCGGCAACGACGACGAGCAGGACGCTCGGCTCGACGAGATCGAGCGGCGGATGCGGCGCATGACCGAGCACGTCAGTCAACTCTCGGTAGATCTCAGCCTGACCCGGATGGAGCTCCTCAAGACCCGGATGGCCGTGGACGACTCGGTGAAAGCGAGCGACCTCGATCCGGTGTTCGGTCAGCTCAACGATTCCCTCGGCTCAGCACGCGAGAAGATCGAGGCCTCCAAGGCGGCGGCCGACGAATCGTGGGCGATGCTGCAGGACGGCAGCGATGAGGCACTGGAGACGCTGCGCGGCAGCATCCAAGGCGCCTGGGATCGACTCGACGAGGCAAGCACCTGATGGACACCGTCGGCGAGATCCAGGACGCCGGAAAGCAGATCGCAGAACTGCAACGCACCCTCGAAACAATGCAGCAAGGCCTCGAAACGGCGGAGTCCGTTGCGATCGCCGCCGAGGACGCCCGCCGCCGCTCGAAACAGATCATCAAGATCTCCGTCGGCCTCCTCATCACCTCGATCCTCGCGATCGTGCTCACTCGGCGCCGCACGACCTCGCACTGACCAGCCTCCGCGTCGCCGATCGAGAACGCAGTGCAGATCGAAGACGCAGTGTCGCAGAGTTCGCGCAGTGTGGTCTTCGCAGCGCCGGCCGACGATCCGAGGGCCCGTCGACACCTCCATGCTTCGCCGCTGCTACGTCCTGTTCTTCATCCAGGTCGAGACCATACAGGTGTTCTTCGCCGGGCTCACCGCGAACCCGACGGGCGACTGGACCACCCGAGCCGCCCGCAACCTGTTTCTATGCCGCCGGCAACCACTACGGCACTCCGAACGAGCCAATGCGACGGGCTCATCAACCAATACCGGAAAGCCGCCTAACCAGGCACGACGGAGTTTCCGAGCCCCACAGGCTCCACCCTCAAAACGATGAGGTCTGCGAGTCGACGACCACACCGCGCGGACGCCCGAAGGCGTTGAGTGGATGGCAACCTATGATCCAATCGATGGTCGTGACACTGCTCGTCTTCTTGGCCGCCGTGTTCGTCTACGGCTTGGTCTCACAGCGTCTGCAACGAACGTCGCTGACGGGGCCGATGGTGTTCACCGCGGTCGGGTTGGCATGCGGCGCTGCAATCTCGTCTGAGTCGCGCATCGACTTCGACCTCGAGTTCATACTGTGGCCCGCCAAGCTCGCATTGGCGTTCGTGCTCTTCACCGACGCGACCCACGTCCGTGTTCGTGGGCTGTTCGTCAGGCTCGGCGTGGTGAGCCGACTGCTCGCCTTTGCGTTGCCGTTGGTCATCGTGTTCGGTGCCGCTACGGCTGCGGTGCTGTTCGATGCCCTGACCTTCTGGGAAGCAGTGATCCTGGCAGTCATCGTCGCACCGACAGATGCCGGTCTCGGCCAAGCCATCGTGCACAGCGAGCGCGTCCCTACCGGGGTCCGCCAGTCGTTGAACGTCGAGGCGGGGCTGAACGACGGGCTAGTGATCCCGTTCTTCACGCTGGCGATCGGGTTCGCGCGGCTCGACGATCCGTCACAGCAGACCTCAGTCATCCGATTCACTCTGGAACAGATCGGGTACGGCATCGGCATCGGCGTGCTGCTCGGCGGCCTCGGCGGCTGGCTCCTGCAACAGGCAACGGAGCGAACCTGGGTGACGCAGGGCTACCACCAACTCACACTGGTTGCGTTGTGTCTCGCCTCCTTCGTCGTCGCGCTGGAGTTCGGCGGCAACGAGTTCATCGCCCCGTTCGTCGCCGGACTGTTCGTCAAGTTCAACTTCGAAGACGTCGGCCAGGATATGCAAGACTTCAGCGACGCCTGGGGTGGTCTGCTGAACTCGCTGGTCTTCTTCACGTTCGCCATGGTCGCGGTGGGTGAACTCGATCAGCTGACGGCGGCGAGCTGGGTGTACGCCGTGATCAGCCTCACAGCAGTCCGTATGCTGGCTGTTGCCATTTCCCTCCTGGGAGCGGGCCTTCAGCATGCGAGCGTGCTGTTCATCGGTTGGTTCGGACCACGCGGCCTGGCATCAATCGTGCTCGGACTCATCCTCATCAAGAAGAACGCCGTGATCCCGGGCCAGGAGATCATCGAGGGAGCCGTCATCGCCACCGTGCTCTTGAGCATCGCAGCACACGGGCTGACCACGAACCCCGGCATCAAGATCTACGCAACCCGCATCACGGACCTCTTGGACGATGCTCCCGAACAAGAGGCGGCTCCCGAGCTGATCGATCGATTCTGGGACGATGAGCGCTGAGCCGGCCAGTCGTCCGCACGTGCCGGGGATCGCCGGACCGGATACCTCCGCCCACCGAACCAGTGGGTGGACGGCGCCCCCATCTGCAATGATCGGCGAGTTTGCCCATCTTCCAGTTCGAGACTGTGCCGGGCCGCCCACCGATCACGGGTCATCGAGATCGGTGAGGCGGATCAGCAAGCCAGTCGGTAATCCCTCTGGCCTGCAGAAACGTTGTGATTTCGACAACGAGTGGGCCTCATAGGACAGCTTTCAAACCCTGAATCCGGAGGTCAGCAAGTGGTGTCATCTGACGATTCCGCTGAAAGTGGTGGTGGAACCACGGAAGGCGTCCGATCTCGCGTCAGCGTCAGACGCGACTTGACGCGTCTCAGGTGGACGATCTCGTCGTCCAGCGAGGGAGGACCCACACCGCGGTCGCCATCAACGACGACAAGGCAGTGCTCGAGGAGTACAAATCTGCCGCTACCGGATCGCAGTCGACCGCATCGGCACCGACGGCGCCGACTTCATCACCATCGTCTGCCTCGGAACCCTAGGCGAAAACGACGCCAAATGACTCTCCAAAGGCCGCCTCGTCGCAGTCGCCGGCAGCCTCAACCACAACACCTGGACCGACGACAACGGCAACAACCGGGAACGCTACGAAGTAATCGCCAACCAAGTCAGCTCCAATTGATTCCCCCAAACCCAAAACTACCGGCCAGCCCGAGCCTGGCTAAGATGCCTTCTAGCGAGCAACCACCGGCGGGCAGGTCCAACAACCGGGCCAGCCCCACGGCTGCGCGCACTTCGAGGTGTCCGACCGCTCTCCAGCTCGGGCTGCAGCCGTCATGTCAACGCGCAGTGCGCACCCGCACTTGACTCCCGGCGCTCGACCGCAGCAACAAGCCTCGCGCCCGAGCCTGCCGCTCAGTCACCGAGCTGGTCTGCCTTTCACCATCTCCCGCGCCCTAGGAAAACGCCGAGACACAACGGCAGGTCCTGCCGGACCTGCCCGAAACCGTCGCCAGCGAGGCTCGGCTGGGAGGTGCCTCACCTGTGGTGCTGACGCCTCGCTATGTTCGTTGTTCTGCCGCCCCCTTCCGCTTCGCTGCGGAGTTGCCCGCAAAGAAGGTGGCGACGCCATCGTGGGAGTTCGGACACCGGGTGGTGTAGTTGTGTGAACCCCTCGTCTCCCGGTCCTGGAGAGACCGCGGGAGGTGGAATGGGAGATCGAACGAACGGCCGGGAGGTAAGCGCAGATTCCGGCTGTGCACTCGCCTGTCGCCTTCAAATCAGTCGTTCAGCCGGGACCGGGCAACAGTTCGAATGCCTCGGTGTGCTTAGGGCGTATGATCCGGAAATCGTGTTCATCGAGCGTGGCGATCACGGTTTGGTTGAGCCGTTCGGCGATAGCGACGATCGATGCGTCGGCGGCGTCGAGACCAACATCGGTGTAGGTGTTGATGAGTTCTGCCATCCGGGCCCAATCGTCGGCGCCGAGGTTTGCGACGTTTGATCTGCCCATCCGCAGTTGCGTTGGCCGGCCCACTGGAGGGCAACCTGAGACGAAGTCTCGGGGCGCCAGAAACAGAATTCAGCAGCCGAATACTAGCCTAAGACACCTCCCGGCCGAGCAGGTCCGCCAGGACCTGCAGCAGAAGCTTCTATGTGTTAAGTGTTTTGTTTGTGGGTTGGTGCTGGGGCCGGGAGACGGAACGGTGATGGGTCACGGTGTTGCCGGTTTCGGGCTTCTATGAGGTCATCCCGGTCAGCGGGGTGTTCGGGGTGGCCGACGGTTCTGCAGAAGGACACGCCTGGGCGGTCTGGTTGTGTCTGGGGTCAGACCACCCCGAGAACTCGGGTTTAGTTGTTGGTTGTGAGGTCAGAGGTGAGGACTGGGTAGATCTCGCGTGCGACGTATCGTTTGAGGCAGCGGATGATCTCGCGTTTGGATAGGCCTTGGCTGGTTCGGCGTTTGACGTAGTTGCGGGTTCTTTCGTCGTGTGCCATGCGGGTCATGACGATGCGCCAGAGGGCGTTGTTTGCGTCACGATCTCCGGCCCGGTTGAGGCGATGCCGGACTGTTTTGCCGCTGGAGGCTGGGAGCGGGTTGGTGCCGCATAGCGCAGCGAACGAGCTTTCGGAGCGGAGCCGGTTGGGGTTGTCTCCGGCCGCGATCAGTAACGCTGCGGCCGAGAGCGGCCGGTCCGACCGTCGACCCGAACCCGCCGTCGCTCACATTTGGCCGACTAGGCCCTCGCCCAAGAGGTCGATCGCTTCGCTCCGCCGATGTGGCGGGAGCCAGACAATCATGTGTTGACAGCCCATATCGACAAAGGGGCGTAGCCTCTCCTCCACCATCTCTGGAGTACCGACCAGCTCGAACCCGTCAGACACCCAGCCGTCATGGCGAGCCCGGTCGGCAAGGAAGTTCGCCTCAGCCTCGGTGGCAGCGACGACACAATCGAACATCGCAGTCCTCGTGATCATCGAGAAGTCGCGTCCGACTTCGTCGCAATGCTGCTCTAGAATCGCAGACTTGTCTGCGAACATCTCGGGATCGATGCCACCTCCGAAATTCGTCATATCGGCCTGTACCGCTGCGATCCGAAGCGTTCGCAACTCCCCTCCCCCGGTTCTGGACGGCTACACCGTTGGCGGGCTTGCCGTGCATCTGGGACGGGCTCTTGTGACGGTCGACAACCACCTTCGGCAACCTGCTTCGCCGAAAAACTCTGCGTTGGTTGACGCGCCGGGCTACTTGGCATCGGTACTAGGAGCCCACGATCCAGTGGACAGCGAGTTCCACCGGGCAGTGCGGGAACGAGGTGAATCGACAGCGGCATCGGGGCATTAGGAGGCCGTCGAGGCTCTCGGTGCTGTGCTGGAGCGGCTGAAGACTATGCCAACCGACCTCGGCCGGCGGCTTGCCGTGATCACTGGAATCGAGATGACGCTGGGTGAGTATTTGAAGACGCGACTCGTCGAGATCGTTGTACATGGTCGCGACCTGACCGACAGCGTCGCGATCGATCCCGTTGACCTCTCCGACCAATGCTGGCAGGAAGCCGCCAAGTGGTCGCCGCCACAACAATTCTCCGACAGGGAGCGCTGGAGACCGTGCTCGCCCTCGCCCGTCCGAACCGCATGCCACCGTTGCAACTTTTTGATCACACCGGACGCTTGTGATCTACCAATACACCGGTCGATTCTCCCGACCTACGCCACACTCGGAATATCCGCATCGATTATAGGTGATGGGACAGCTAGGTGTTTTGGGGACATACCGTGCAGTCAGTTTTCTAGGGACAAAGCTAGGGACAGACTTGGCCGCTGTCCACGAGTCGTCCCTCCACGCAGCTCGACGGTCACAGCACCTCGACCCGTGAGCCAGGTACCAACGATCGTGGACGCGCTGTGCCAGGAGACTCGAATTGAGTCTCCTGGCGCTAAGAGCGAACGTCAGCCGGTGTAGTTGATCCGCTGCACGAGGTTCTCTAGCCCGCCGGGGCCATCATCGAAGCTAGCAAAGGCGTTGACGTGAGCCCGTTGTCCGTCGGCTGTCATGACCTTGGCAGTCAACGTGTTTCGAATATGGGCGCCGTTCTCATCGCCTGAGGCCTTGAAACTGTGTTGACCCACTCCCATTGCGATGGGTTCAAGAAAGACTTCCGGAAGAGCCTCACAGCTTGCACCAATGAGGTCGAACACGTCGCCTTCCCACTCAAAGACCATGACGTTGATATTCTTGATTCGCCAGGTATCGGAGAAGCTGCCGTTGCCTCGACTGACCGACTGAACCGTCGTCGTCGGGAATCCTTCCCCGAAACAGCCTTCTGAGAAGGCCGGACCTGTGACTACGGCGTGTTCTCCGTTGCTGTAGACGAGGCCCGCGCCAACCTCAAATCGTTCAACGGCGCCGGACTCTGCCGGCGGTTCTGCTGAGGCCGGACCTGTGGCAGCCGCCAATAATGCCGCCAGAAGCAGCAATGCTGTGAGTAGTCGAATCGTTCGGTTCAACATTCTTGGTTCCCCTTTGTCTACACAAGGCCAACCTGGTTCTTGTGTCGTTGTTTCTTGAGTAAGTCGTTTGCGACGAGCGGATTCTGTCGCGTCGCAACAGATTCCTTGTCCGGCTCCGCCATGTGGTCGACCGACCACAAAACCCAATATGGCCTCCGCGCCGGCCGCGCGCAAGTGAAATACCACTGAGAGTCACTGGCCGTCCACATCCTGGAGAAAGCAGCACTGGGTCGCAGAACGTCATCGTTGACGACCGAGGCTCGATAGCTTTCGTTCGGCCCCGATGGGAACTGCTCATCTCCGGGGTCCAGCCAGTCCGTCACATGGACGACCGGCATCTGGCCGCGGCGTGGCTCAAGAGACGCAGCGCACGAACCCAGTCAGGAGTACCCGCTGTGGTGAACCCCAACTACTGATAAAAGGCAGATCTGATGAATGTGGTGATGGGTATCGCCCGCACCATAGAGGTC
>JAHEIN010000134.1 GCA_024639335.1 bacterium
CTGAACGGGGACGGTGTCGACAATCTCCTCGAGGTCATCGACCTCATCGCCCAGCTCCAGGAGTACACCGCCAACCCGAAGCCGAAAGCGATGGGCGTGGTCATCGAGTCACAACTCGAACAGGGGATGGGGCCGACCGCCACCGTGATCATCAAGCGTGGCACGTTGAAGCAGTCGGACTCCTTCGTCGCCGGCCCGGTCAGCGGCCGAGCCCGAGCGATGATGAACGAGCGGGGTGATCGCCTGAAGTCCGCCGGCCCTTCCGATCCGGTGTTGATCATGGGCTGGTCTGAGGTTCCGACCGCCGGATCGGTCTTCGAGGTCGTGAAGAACGACAAGATCGCTCGCAACCTGGCAGCCGAGCGTGAGCAGTCGATCAAGGAAGAGGAGCAGGCGCTACCCAGTGCCCGAGAGCGCCTGCAGGGTCTGCTCGAGCAGCTTCGTGCCGAAGAGACCGAGCTTCGCATCGTGCTGAAGGCCGACGCTCACGGATCGCTCGAGGCGTTGCGTGACTCACTCGCCAAGATCAAACGCGAAGACGGCAGGATCGACATCGTCCACGGCGCCGTGGGCGGGATCAACGAGAACGACGTCACGTTGGCCGAAGTGACGGGTGCGGTCATCGTCGGGTTCAACGTACGGCCGGAAGGCAAGGCAAGACGAGCGGCCGAGGAGGCCGGTATCCAGATCTTGACCTACGGCATCATCTACGAGCTGCTCGACGAGATCGAGCAGATGTTGGTCGGGAAGCTCGAACCCGAGAAGCAGGAAGTCGTTCTCGGCGAGGCCGAGGTGCGAGCGCTCTTCAAGGTTCCGCGTGCGGGCACGATCGCCGGCTCGTACGTGACCGAGGGAGTCGTTCAGCGTGGTGCGAAGGCCCGCCTCGTCCGTGCAGGCGTCGTGGTCCACGACGGCGTGATCGGGTCGCTTCGCCGATTCAAGGAAGATGCCAGAGAGGTTGCTGCAGGATTCGAGTGCGGTATCAGCCTCGAGGGCTACAACGACGTCAAAGAAGGCGACGTGATCGAGGTCTACGAGGTCCGGGAGGTCGCCCGGACCTGAGCCGGCTTGCCATGAAGGTCGCGGCCATCCGCATCGAGCTCCACATCGGAGCGTCGCAGTCACTGAAGGAGAAGCGTGCGGTCCTCCGTCCGGTGATCGAGGGTTTGAGGCGTCGCGAATCGCTCTCGGTCGCTGAAGTGGCACACCAGGACACCTGGCAGAGAGCTGCGATCGGAGTGGCATTGGTGGCACGCGACATGGCCGAGTTGGAGCGCATGATCGACCAGACCCGACGCCACTTTGACTCCCAACTGCGATGTGAGATGGTGGGTTTCACGGTCAGCCACATGGAGGAGCCCGGTGAGTAGCTATTCGCGAATGCGTCGAGTCAACTCGATCGTGCTACACGTGCTCGCCACCGAAGTCGAGCGTCTCAAGGACCCGCGTTTGGAGATGGTCTCGATCACCGGCGTCGACACTGCGCCCAACCTCCGCAGGGCAACGGTCTTCTTCTCCACGCTGGATCTCGAGCGTGCCGAGGAGACAAAGGCGGCACTCGAATCCGCCGCGCCTCGCTTGAGGAAGCTGCTCGGCGACGAGGTGCGCATGAAATACACTCCTGCGCTCGAGTTCGAGCTCGATCAGGGCGTGGCGGGCGGGGCCCGCATCGATCAGATCTTGGCCTCGATCGCTCAGGAACGAAAGGACGAAGAGGAATGATCCCCGATCTCGAAGAGGCGGTGGTCGCAATCGATGGCGCTTCACGCCTGGCAATGGCCTGCCACATCGGCCCCGACGGCGATGCCATCGGTTCGATGCTCGCCCTCGCCGTTGCCGCCACAGAAAACGGCAAAGAGGTGTTTCCGTCCTTCGGGCATCCCTTCACCCTGCCCGACACTTTCGATTTTCTCCCTACCGACATGCTGGTGGCGCCCGACGAGGTCCCCACGGAGCCCGAAGTGATGGTGACGTTCGATGCAGGCTCGCCAGACAGGCTGGGCGATCTGCAGGGGCCGGCGGATCGTGCAGAGACGCTTGTCGTCATCGATCATCACAAGACCAACCAAGGCTTCGGAAAGTACAACCTGATCGTCCCCGATGCGGCGGCGACAGCCGAGATCGTCATCGAACTGTTCGACGCGCTCGGCTGGGAGATCACGCCGGTGGCGGCAACGGCGCTCCACGTCGGGCTGGTCACCGATACAGGTCGCTTCCAGTATTCGAACACCACGCCGAAGACACTGCGAGCTGCTGCTCGGATGGTCGAAGCCGGTGCCCGCCCGGAAGTGATCGGCCGGCACGTATACGAAGAGACCCCATTCGGGTTTCTGCACGCCGCAGGCGCTGTTCTTTCGCGCGCCGTTCTGGAATCCGAGCGGCGGCTCGTCTGGTCCGTACTCACGGTGAAGGACCTGAACGACTCCGGTATCGGGCTGGACGATACCGACCCGCTGATCGATGCGTTGCGGACCGCACAGGAGTCGGACGTTGCAGTTCTGCTCAAGGATCTCGGTGGCGGCCGGATCAAGGGTTCGATGCGCTCACGCGGTCGGATCGACGTCGGAGCGATCGCCGAACCGCTCGGCGGAGGTGGCCACCACAACGCAGCTGGATTCACGGTTTCTGGCTCCGTTGACTCCGTGATGGACGCCATCCGCCAGCGACTCGAACCGGTCGATGCCTGACGGGTTCCTGGTCCTCGACAAGCCTCCTGGTCGAACCTCACACGATCTGGTCGCCGATGTGAGGCGGGCCACGAGGATCAAGAAAGTCGGTCACGCCGGGACCCTCGATCCCATGGCGACGGGCATCGTCGTCGTCGCCGTCAATCGCTGTACCCGGCTCATCCGCTTCATCCAGGATCAACCGAAGGAGTATGTCGCGACCGCAGTGTTCGGAGTTGCCACCGACTCACTCGACGCCGACGGGGCCGAGACCGACCGGGCGGAGATGTACGTGGGTATCGACGAACTCCGGCGTGTCGCCGATGAACGGTTCACCGGCGAGATTCTCCAGGTGCCGCCGATGGTGTCTGCTCTGAAAAGGGATGGCCGGCGCCTCTACGAGCTCGCCCGCGAGGGGATCGAAGTCGAGCGTGAAGCCCGACCGGTGACCGTTCACGATCTGGAGATCCTGTCGGTGGGAACCGGCCCGTACCCGGAGGTTCGATTCCGTGTCTTGTGCGGCAAGGGAACATACGTCCGCTCGCTCGCCGACGACCTCGCACGAGCTGTCGGGGGATTCGCCCATCTGTCCGCTCTGCGGAGAACTTCGACCGGGGGAGCGACGCTGAATGACGCCATCTCGTCGGACCAGCTGGACGACTGGGCCGACCATCTGCGCAACGTGAACACCGTGCTCTCGGATCGTCCCGCTCATCACATCGATGAGGAGACCGCAATGCAACTCCGGAACGGGATCCGCTTCCGGGCTCATGACCTACCCGATGTCCCATTTCGAGTACTCGGTCCGGGGGACGAGTTCATTGCGATGTGCGAGCGCAAGGGCGATCAGGCCGTCCCCGTGGTGGTGTTCAATTGAGAGTTGACAGTTGACAGACAACAGTTGACAGTCCTCAGGCGGCGGCTGCCGACCTGATCGCAGGCGGTCACGTGAGGCGTCAACGTGCCGTACATGCTCTGCGCTGGTCGCGCCCGACCAGGGAAGTGAGGTCTTGGAGGACTGTGAACTGTGAACTGTGAACTGCTGCGGGCAGGCCCACTACCCACGACTCAGAACTGAGAACACCGAAGCACCTGCCACAATGGCGGCGTGACGATCGAAGTACTCACCGGCGATCCTTTTGCATGGGAGGTTCGAGGCGTTCGATCCGCCGTTGCGATCGGTGTGTTCGATGGTGTGCACCTGGGACACCAACAGGTGTTGCGAACGCTCACGGAGCGAGCCGAGGAGGTGAAAGGTGTCGCCGTGGCGCTGACCTTCGACCCACATCCCCTGGAGTTCGTCGATCCCTCCCGCGCCCCGAAACTCTTGACATCGATCGACGAGCGGGCGGCCGTCATGGAGTCGTGCGGCGTTGCGATCATGGGCGTGCTGCCGTTCGTGCAGATACGCGACCTCGAGCCTCATCTGTTCGTGACGGAGATCCTCTCGTACCGCCTGAATGCTGCATGGGTCGCCGTAGGGGACAACTTCCGCTTCGGGCACAACCGTTCCGGTGATCCTGGACTCCTCACACAGGCCGGCGCGGAACTCGGCTTCGAGGTCGATGTCGTGTCGATGATCGGCGACGACGAACGCGATCTCGTCTCATCGACGCGAATCCGTGATGAACTCGAACACGGCAGGGTCTCCGAGGCCGCCCGCCTCCTGGGTCGACGATTCAGCCTCACCGGTCCGGTCGTGCATGGTGATGCCAGGGGACGCTCCCTCGGCTTCCCGACCGCCAACCTCCACATTCCCGATCGAATGGCCGTCCCAGCCGACGGGGTGTACGCCGTGTTCTGTTTCCTCGGAGACAGCCGGTTTCCGGCCGTCGTGAACATCGGAGTTCGCCCCACATTCGGTGTGAACGCGCGTGCCGTCGAGGTTCATGTGCTCGACTTCTCCGAAGACATCTACGGTGAAGACGTGACCGTTGAATTCGTCGAGCAGATCCGAGGTGAGAAGCGATTCGAGTCACTGGATGCTCTGGTCGCACAGATCGGCCTGGATGTCGAGGAGGCACGGACACTCTTGAGTGAGCGGAATGGTCGGGATGCGTGAACGGGTCTTTTCGGAGTCGCCCTTCGAACGGCGATACGGTTTCTGTCGGGCCATCCGGGTCGGGAATCGGATCGAAGTCTCCGGCACTGCTCCGATTCCTCAAGACGGTTCGCCGGTGCCGGCGAGCGCATTCGACCAGATGGTGCTCTGTGGCGAGATCGCCAACGAAGCGTTGACCCGCCTCGGTGGTTCGTTGTCCGACGTGGTGCGCACCCGGGTCTACATCACCGAATCCTCCGATCAGGACGAGATCGGTCGCGGCCACAAGCAAGTCTTCGGGGCGGCCTCTCCCGCGGCCACGATGATCGTCGTTGCGGCACTGCTCGACCCCAGTTGGAAAGTCGAGATCGAAGTCGAGGCGCACCTTCAGTCCGGGGCCGGCTCCTAGCGGCTGAGCCTTCCCGGTATCCTGCTCATCGTGGCTTCAACACGCTTGCGAGCGTCGCAGGCCTCGAGCGTCGGATTCGTCCAGCATTCTCCCACGTGGTATCCTCGCCAGGTCCACAGCGACAACCCCCCACACGAAGATATAGGTTTTTCGCGTATGAAGACAACTCAGGAAATCATCTCCGAGTACGGAGCCCACGATTCGGACACGGGCTCGCCCGAAGTCCAGGTGGCGTTGCTCTCCGAGCGGATCAACCACCTCACCGAACATCTCCGCACTCACAAGCACGATCATCACAGCCGTCGCGGGCTGCTGATGATGGTGGGCCGCCGCCGGCGGCTGCTGAACTACCTCAGACGCACCGATGTCGAGCGTTACCGCAAGCTGATTGCGGCGCTCGGGCTCCGGCGCTGAATCAGACTTTTGGAGGAGCGGACTTCCGCTCCTCCAACTCGTTGCACCACAGTGCACCGAGCAGATCCAGCCTTGGGCTGGGATCACCGGTCGCAAGGCCGTATCAACCAGGAGCGGAATCGGTTGCTAGTCGCCACGATTCGATTCATCGAAACGTGACCACTGGTAACGGGTTCGCTCCACCCGACAACACAAGGAGAAACCGTGCCAGAAACCACGGTCACCGGCAAGATCGGCAGTAAGACGCTGTCGTTCTCGACCGGCAAACTCGCCGGGCTCGCCGACGGTTCCGTCGTCGCCCGGCTGGGTGACAGCATCGAGATGCTGGTCACCGCCACCGCAAACAAGAGACTGCGGGAAGGAATCGACTTCTTTCCACTCACCGTCGACTTCGAAGAGCGCATGTATGCAGCGGGAAAGATCCCCGGCTCGTTCTTCCGGCGTGAAGGACGTCCGTCCGAGGACTCGATCCTCGCATGCCGGCTGATCGATCGGCCGCTCAGGCCCTCCTTCGCCGACGGATTCCGATGTGAGACTCAGGTCGTCATCACGTCGCTTGCCGTTGATGAGGACAACCCGTTCGACGTCCTCTCGTTGAACGGCGCTTCGGCCGCACTCTCGGTCAGCCCGATCCCGTTCCAGGGACCGATCGGCGGCATCCGCCTCGCGCTCAAGGATGGGGAGTGGATTCCGTTCCCAACCTATGAAGACCTCGACGAGGCCGTGTTCGATCTCGTCGTGGCGGGTCGTCGGAATCCCGAGACCGGCGAGATCGACATCATGATGGTCGAGGCCGGTTCGACGCCGGGCGGCGTCGAGTTGATTCAGGAAGGCGCCCCCGCATCCGACGAGGAAGCGGTCGCACGTGGTCTCGAAGAGTCCAAGCAGTACATCGGTCAGCTCATCGACCTCCAGAACGAGTTGGCATCGAAGCTCGACATCCCGCAGGTCGAATGGCCGGTGGCCGTCGACTACAGCAACGAGATTCGTGACCGTGTCGCCCAGGTGGCAAGTCCCAAGCTGCACGACGTGATCCGCATCGCCGACAAGACCGAGCGCAGCAACGCAGAGTCGGTCGCACGCGACGAGACGTTCTCCGAACTCGGGTTCCCCGAGGACGACACAGAGTCGATCGAGCAGGCGAAACGCGCGTTCAAGTCGGTGATGAAGGAGATGATGCGGGAACGCGTCGTCAACGAGGGGATCAGAATGGACGGACGTGGTCCGTCGGACATCCGTCCGCTCAGCTCTGAAGTCGGCGTGGTATCCAGGACACACGGCTCCGGCCTGTTCCAGCGAGGCGAGACTCAGGTCCTCAACATCACGACCCTCGGCATGCTCCGCATGGAACAGCAGCTCGACACCCTCGGCATCATCGAGTCGAAGCGGTACATGCACCATTACAACTTCCCGCCGTTCTCGGTCGGCGAAGCCGGCTTCATGCGTGGACCAAAGCGCCGTGAGATCGGTCACGGGGCGCTCGCCGAAAAGGCCCTGCTCCCCGTCATCCCCGACTCAGACGAGTTCCCGTACGCACTGCGACTCGTCTCTGAGGTCTTGAGCTCCAACGGCTCGACCTCGATGGCATCGGTGTGCGCATCGACGCTGTCTCTGATGGATGCAGGCGTGCCGATCATCGAGCCGGTGGCGGGTATCGCCATGGGATTGATCTCGGTCGACGGGAAGTACGCAACGCTGACGGACATCATCGGAGCGGAGGACGCTCTCGGCGACATGGACTTCAAGGTGGCCGGGACCGCGGACGTGATCACTGCGTTGCAGCTCGACACCAAGCTCGCCGGGCTTCCGTCCGACGTGCTCTCCGGAGCGCTGTCGCAGGCGAAGGATGCCCGCCTCCAGATCCTCGAGGTCATGAAGCAGGCGATCCCGGCTCCTAGAGAGGAACTCAACCAGTACGCCCCCCGCATCGAGTCTCTCGAGATCCCCAAGGACAAGATCGGCGAGGTCATCGGACCCAAGGGCAAGGTGATTCGTGAGATCGAAGAGGAGACCGGCGCCACCCTCGAGATCGTCGAGGAAGGCAACATCGGACTCGTGCGGATTGCCTCCAACGACAAGGATGTCCTGGAAGAAGCCAAGATGCGCGTGATGATGATCGCGAATCCTCCAGAGCCGGACCTCGGCGAGGACTACGAGGGCACTGTGGTGAACATCACCAAGTTCGGCGCCTT
>JAHEIN010000135.1 GCA_024639335.1 bacterium
GCGAGGATCAGTGTGATCGTGACGTCGGTGCCCTCCTCGAGCTCATCCCAGTTGATCTGGTATTCGCCGCCGGCTTCATCGATGAGATTCTCGCATCCGAGGCTTGCGAGACCTGAGACCGAGCAGTCGGCACGGAGGACGTTCAGCTCCCGCGTCTCTGGGGTTGCGGCGGTCATGGTCGTCGTGGTGGAGCCGTCGGCGACGACATCAGGGTCGGCCTCGTCGTCACTGAAGATGTTGAAGACGATGGCGATGATCACGACGATCGTGAGCAGGCCGGCAATCGCAAGCACTGCGCGGACACCTGCGGTTGCCTGAACTGCGGGGCGCGGGGCGACGGGGAGCGGGCCCTGCGAGAGGCGGGCGCCACATTCTTCGCAGTGTCGGTTCGTCGTCGGGTTGGGCGAGCCACACGACGGGCACTGGACCTCGCTGCGGGGGAACCGGGCCGGGGCTTGCAGCTCGTCGATCGGCGGGGCGCTCGACAGCGAGAACTCCTCGAAGTCCTCGTTCTCGTCACCGATCGCGGGCTCGGTCGGGTCGATCCATGCTCCGCATTCAGGGCAGAACTGCTGATCGTCTCCCACGACCGATCCGCAGTTGTCACACACGTGTCGTGCCAATTCGCCTCCTCGCGTGGTCGGTATTCTGCCACGGTGCTCGCCTACTTCCTGATCAGAGAGACCGAGACCTGGGGGCCGTCCACGTTGTTGGGGGCGGCGGTCCTGATCTCCGTCCTGGTTCTGATCGGCTACTACTTCGCATCCAAGCACCGTTGATCCGCCGGTGGGTTTTCGTCCCTGCCCAGCGATAGGCTCGCCTTCGTGACTTTCCGGTGTGACAGTTGTGGATATCAAAGCCCCAAGTGGATGGGCTTCTGTCCGCAATGCAGCGATGGTGGGCCGCTCACCGAGGTGCCAGAGGTGACGCGCAGCAGGTCCAAGCGGCGTGGTGCAGCGCCGGTGCCGATCATCCTCGGTGAGCAGTCGGGTTCGGACTTCGTCAGGACCAGCACGGGGGTCGGCGAGTTGGATCGGGTGCTCGGGGGCGGACTCGTAGACGGATCGGTCGTTTTGCTGGGGGGCGAGCCGGGGGTCGGGAAATCGACTCTGCTTCTCCAGATGGCGGGGAGCCTCGCAGCCGGCGACCATCGAGTGCTCGTCGCCTCTGCCGAGGAGTCGGCTCAGCAGGTCGGGCTTCGGGCGCAGCGGCTCGGTGTTGAGTCCGACGTCCTGCTTCTCGCTGAGGACGACGTCGACTCGGTGATTGCGACTGCCAGGGAGACCAGGCCGAAGGTGCTGGTGATGGATTCGGTGCAGACCGTCGGCGTCGCCGAGATCGCATCTGCGCCGGGATCCATCACTCAGGTGCGTGAGGCCTCGTCCCGACTGATCCGGTTTGCCAAGACGTCCGGGACTTCGGTGGTGCTCGTGGGTCACGTCACGAAGGATGGAGGCCTTGCGGGCCCCAAGACGCTCGAGCACATGGTGGACGTCGTGCTGTCGCTGGAGGGCGATCCCGATCGGGGATTTCGGGCGCTGCGGAGTTTCAAGAACCGTTTCGGGGCGACCCATTTGGTTGCGCTGTTCGAGATGCTCACCGAGGGGATGGTCGAGGTCGCCGACCCGTCCGAGGCGTTTCTCGCCGAATGGCAGTCCAACGTCCCGGGAACGGTGGTGTTTCCCGCGGTCGAGGGGCGTCGATCGGTCATGGTGGAGATCCAGGCATTGGTCACGAAGACGACCACTCCACAGCCTCGACGATCCGTCCGCGGCGTCGACAGTCCGCGAGTCCATCAGCTGTTGGCCGTACTGGACCGTCACGCCGGCCTCTATCTCGGAGACCATGAGGTGTACGTCAACGTGGTAGGAGGTTGGAAGGTCACCGAGCCCGGTGCCGATCTGGCCGTCGCCCTGGCGATTGCGTCGTCGGCTGTCGATGTCCCCCTCGGCTCCACTGCTGCCTGGGGTGAGGTCGGGCTTGCAGGTGAGGTACGGCCGGTGCCTTTCGACAGGCGTCGCCGTGAAGAAGCAGAGCGGCTCGGAGTGAAGGCGCTCGTCGCCTCCGAGAGCGGCCTGCGGGTCAGTGGCGCGTTGATCCTCGCCGGGTTGGGCGTCGGGACCTGAGCCTGCGACCAGACACGCCCAGATGTCCGGTGTTTGTCGTACGGACGGCGCTGCGCCGACGGGTCGCGCCGACGTGCCTGCAACCTGATAATGTTGCGATCAGTGCCTCACGCTCAATCGGACCATCAACTCACGCTGGAGCGTCTCGCCCCTGGATCGGCACTGCGGGCCGGTTTGGAGCGCATCATCCAGATGGGCAAGGGGGCGATCATCGTGCTCGGCGACGGACCCGGCATGGACGCGATCTCGAGCGGCGGATTCATCTTCGATCATCCGATTCCCTACACCCCGGCGAAGCTGTCGGAGTTGGCGAAGATGGACGGCGGAATCGTCCTGGACGAGTCCGGGGACCACCTGATCCGCAGCAACGTTCACTTCGTGCCATCGAACGAGATCCGCACCGACGAGACCGGCTCCCGGCACCGGACGGCCCAGCGGATCGCCATCCAGACCGGCTATCCGGTCGTCGCCGTCAGCGAGGGACGCCGCATCGTCACCGCCTACTTCGAAGATCAGAAGGTCGAGCTCCGGAATCCGACCGAGATCGCCGGACGGGTCAACCAGGAGCTCCAGACGCTCGATCGACTGCGACGCCGGCTCGATGAAGCCGAGGTCAGTCTCACTCAGCTCGAGATGACGGGCCTGGTCACTTACCGAGCGGTCGTGACACTCGTGCAGCGGGCCGAGCTGGTCCGGCGGGTCGGATCGTCGATCGAGAATCAGGTCGTGCAGCTCGGCGACGAGGGCAGGCTCGCGTACATCCAGTTGGACGACATGGTGCGCGGCGTCGATCATCTGCGATTCATCACCATGCGGGACTACACCTCGACCCGCCGGGTCTCACAGGCGAACGCTGCATTGCATCGCCTGGATGCATTGGACGAGTCCACGGTCCACGATCCGGGTGAGATCGGCCGTGCGCTCGGCTTCGACGAGTTGGACGAGCCGGTCGTCCCCCGCGGCTACCGGCTGCTGTCGAAAGTCGGTCGCCTCCCCGAGACGGTGAGGGAAGAGCTGGTGCGCCACTTCAAGACGTTGCCGAAGATGATGAAGGCTTCGATCGAGCAGCTCGAGCGAGTGGAGGGCATCGGGGCCACACGAGCTGACTACCTGACCCACTATTTCGACAGGCTCCACACCGCCGCCGAGAGCTGGGCGCCACAGGCTCTGTAGCGGCGCAGCGATCCCGGCGGCGGGCATCCCGCAGCCCCTTGTACAATGCCCCCGGATGGCTAAGACAAAAAGCAAGTACGGCGTTGGCGACAAGGTGGTTCATCCCCAGCACGGAGCGGCGACGATCGCCAAGAAGGTCAAGCAGGAGTTCGCAGGGGAGAAGCGCGACTACTTCGTGCTCGACATCGCAACCGAACAGCTCACCGTGATGGTGCCGGTCGACAACATCGAAGAAGTGATCCGGCCGGTCATCTCCAAGAACAAGGCACGAGAAGTGCTCGCCGTTCTCAAAGAAGAGCCTCAGGAGGCCGGTTCGAACTGGTCCCGCTGGTACAAGGTCCTGAATGAGAAGATGACGTCGGGTGACATCTTCCAGGTGGCCGAGGTCGTCCGCGACCTCAACTTCGCCCAGCAGACCAAGGGGATCTCCCCAGCTCTCAAACGGATGCTCTCGAAGGCCCGGACGACGCTGATCTCAGAACTCCAGTTCGCCCTGGACGTCGACGAGGAGAACGCCATCAAGAAACTCGATCGGGCGCTACCCAAGTTCGAATCAGCTGACGAATGAACAACCTGCGGGTCGGTTGGGGCTTCGATGCCCACCGATTCGGTGGTGAGCCTCCGCTGCTTCTCGGCGGCGTCGAAGCATCCGCCGAACGAGGCGTCGAGGCAACGTCAGACGGCGACATCATCGTCCATGCCGTGATCGACGCGCTACTCGGCGCTGCTGCGCTCGGCGATCTCGGCACGTTCTTCCCCTCCGACGATCCGATCTGGCACGGCGCCAACAGTTTTCACATGCTCGAGCTCACCTTGTCCGAGCTGGCGGCCCACGGCTGGCGACCGACGTTCATCGACGTCACGGTGATCGCCCAATCGGTTCGGGTCGGACCCATCCGCGAGGAGATCCGCATCAACCTCGCTGCCTGCCTGGGTCTCGACGCAGGCGCCATCAGCGTCAAGGCCACCACCACCGACCGCATGGGCTGGATCGGGGCAGACGAGGGAATTGCCGCCGCAGCGACGGCGACGGTCTCCGTTGTCGAACGCGAGATGCTCACCTCAGACGACACCGGCCTCCTCGGCGTGCTCGAAGCCCCTCGCCGGCCTCGCGATCCAGATTGGCAGGCCTGGTACGAGTCACTCAACGCCGAGTCGTCCTCGCAGGATCCGGTGCGTTGGGCGGCGGCGTTGCGTGATATTCATCACGTTCAGCATGTCGATGGGATCTCTCCGGCGCTGACCGCGATGATGCGCTCGTTGCGTAGTCGCTTGGTACCGCTCATTGCTCGCCAGCTCGCCATCGACACCGAGACGGCGGCTGCCGCAATCGAACGGGCCCTGTCGCAGTCGGAGCCCCCCCTCGATTGAGTGCGACCATCGCATTCAGGACTGGATCGAGGGCGCTCTAGAGTCGTCACATCATGAGCTCCCAGATCAGAGTCACCAGCACGCTGTCGCGTCAGACCGAGGACTTCGTCCCCGTTTCAGGCAATGAGGTGAAGATGTACGTCTGTGGTCCGACGGTCCAATCGCCGCCTCACCTCGGACACGGGCGGGCAGCGGTGGCTTTCGACATGGTCCGTCGCTATCTGTCCTATCGGGGTTATGACGTCACCTTCGTCAGGAACATCACCGATGTCGAGGACAAGATCATCGCGGCTGCGGCGGAGACGGGGGAGACCACCGAGGAGTTGAGCATCAGGATGGCGAAGGCGTTCAGCCAGGCCTACGACGGCCTTGCGGTCCTGGATCCCGACGTCGAGCCGAAGGCGACCGAGCACATCGGCGAGATGCTCGCGATGATCGAGCGGCTGATCGACCGTGGCCTCGCCTATGCGACCGACAACGGCGATGTCTACTTCTCGGTGCGTTCGCTCGAGTCGTACGGGAGACTCTCGGGCCAGGACGTCGACGAGATGCGGGCTGGGACGCGCGAGATCGTCGGAGATCTCAAGCACGATGCCGTCGACTTCGCACTGTGGAAGGCAGCCAAGCCAGGTGAGCCTGCTTGGGATTCCCCTTGGGGGCAAGGCCGCCCTGGCTGGCACATCGAGTGCTCGGCGATGGCGGAGCGCTACCTCGGTGAGACCTTCGACATTCACGGGGGCGGGACCGATCTCATCTTCCCTCACCACGAGAACGAGATCGCACAGTCGGAAGGGGCGAACGGAACGACTTTCGCGAAGTACTGGTTGCACAACGGAATGGTGAACCTCGGCGGCGAGAAGATGTCGAAGTCGACCGGTCATCTCATCGAATTGTCCGAAGCGATCGATCTCTACGGCGGTGCGGCCGTTCGGCTGTTCTACCTCCGCGCCCACTATCGCTCGCCTCTCGAGTTCTCAGAGGCCCTCATCGACGAGGCTCGAACGGCGTTGCGCCGTATCTCCGGGGTGCTGAGCCGGGTCGACTTCTCCGATCACGATGCGGAGCCAGAGGTGATCGACTCGTTCATCGAGAAGATGGACGACGACTTCAACACCCCCGACGCATTGGGTGTCGTCTTCGAGACCGTTCGCGAGGCCAATCGGCACCTGGATGCCGGTGAACCGGCGGAACCCCTCGCGGCAGCCGTCGCTGAGATGATCGATGTCCTGGGTATCGAGGTCGAAGACGCAGAAGACGGGGTTTCCGACCTGGCGCAGGGGGTTTCTGCGATTGTTGCCGAGCTGGGAGTCGGAGAGGGGGAGACCACGGTCGAGACTCTCGATCGGCTCCTCGAACGACGGTCGGTGGCGCGAGCCGAGCGCGACTTCGCAACCGGCGATCGGATTCGGGACGAGTTGGGCGCGCTCGGCATCACCATCGAGGACGGCCCTGATGGCTCGCAGTGGCATCGGCGATAGGGTCGAAGGCATCCACGCCGTACGGGCTGCGCTGGAAGCCGGCCGGGTTCAGAAGCTGATCGTCGAGCGACGGCGAGCCGAGAAATCCGAGGACGTCGCCCACCTCGTCTCGATGGCTCGGTCGCGAGACCTGGAGGTCGAGGCCGTCGACGACGTCCGTCCGCTGTCCGCAACCAGCGCACCGCAAGGCGTCGTCGCCAAGTGTCGGTCCATGAACGACCACGACATCGCCGACCTGTTGGATCGAAGCGATCCGACCGCGATCGTCGTGATCGATCACGTCGAGGACACTCACAATCTCGGGGCGATCGCTCGCAGTGCCGTTGCGGCCGGTATCACTTCGCTTGTGATTCCGACCCGGCGGGGAGCGCCGCTCGGAGGCGCGGCGTTCAAGGCCGCGGCCGGTGCTCTCGAGCACTGCACAGTCGCCACCGTCAGCTCGACCGCCGATGCAGTCAAGAAGCTGAAGGACCTCGGTGTGTGGACCGTTGGGCTCGACGCCGATGGGGATCAGTCGCTTTTCGGGCTGGGTCTGTTCACCGAGCCGGTAGCCATCGTGGTCGGCGCCGAGACCGGTCTCGGCAGGCTTGTTCGAGACCGGGTGGACGTGGTGGCGTCGATTCCGATGACGGGGCCGACCGAGAGCTTGAACGCCTCGGTGGCGGCCGCCTTGGCATGCTTCGAAGTGATGAGGGTCAGGATGGCGGGCTGACGCCGGCTTTACGCCTTGTTCCTAGTCTGGTGAAGTCCAGAGGATCAGATGATGCCGATGTTTATTTGTACGACCTGTGGTGTTCAGTACCCGGAGTCGGAAGGCCCGCCGAAACGGTGTGTGGTCTGTACGGATCCTCGGCAGTATGTCGGGTGGGAGGGGCAGCAGTGGACGACCCTGAGCAAACTGGCCTACGAGGGGTATCGCACCGAGGTCAGGGAGGAGGAGCCGGGTCTGTATGGCATCGGGGTGGAGCCGTCGATCGGGATTGGGCAGCGGTCCCTGCTCGTCACCGGCAATGGTGGCAACGTCCTGTGGGATGTCCCGGGGTTCGTCGATGAGGCGGCGTTGCGGCAGGTGGAAGAGCTCGGAGGCCTCGTCGCCGTCTCCGCCTCCCATCCTCACTTCTACGGGGCGATTGCCGAATGGTCCGACGCATTCGACGTGCCGATCGTGCTTCCGGAAGCGGATCTGCGATGGCTCGTCCGTCCCTCGCGTCGAGTGGAGCGGTATGCGGACCGTATCGATCTGACGTCGGAGGTGTCGCTGGTCCAGACCGGCGGGCACTTCCCGGGAAGCGCCGTGCTTCATTGGACCGGGGCACAGGACGGAGAAGGTGTCTTGGCATCCGGCGACTCGATCACGGTGGCCCAGGATCGGGATTGGGTGAGCTTCATGTGGAGTTATCCCAATCTCATCCCGCTCGATAGCACGGAACTCGCCCGCATCGAGTCGGCGGTCGGCAATCTGTCCTTTGAGCGGATCTATGGTGGCTGGTGGGGGCGGGTGGTCGGCCGCGATGCACAGACCGTGGTGCGTCGATCGATCGAGCG
>JAHEIN010000136.1:0-2801 GCA_024639335.1 bacterium
GGCGACCCGTCTCCCCGAGAGCTTGCATCCCGAATACCGGCTGGACCTGGAATTCGGGCGGGTGGTTCGAGCTGCGCGTTTCGTGGTTTCGAACCGGCAGACGCTCGGTTACACGCTTGCGCTGACAGTGCTGTTCGGAGTGTTCAGCTCCTATCTGGCAAGCTCGGAGATCGTCTTCGGCGATGTATTCGGGCGCGCAGACCAGTTCCCCATAGTGTTCGGCGGGATCGCCGCAGTCATGGGCACGGCGATGATGGCAAACGGGCTCGTCGTGAAGAGTTTCGGGGTCCGAAGGCTGGTGCACGCGGCCGCCTTCGGATACCTGTTGTGTGCAGCCTCGATGGTCTGGATCTCGATGATGGCAGACGGTGTCCCGGTCTTCGGACTCTTCGTGGCCGTGCTGGCAGTCCAACTCGTGCTGTATGCACTCCTCTTCCCGAACATGAACACGATCGCGATGGACCCGATGGGTTCGGTGGCCGGCATGGCGGCGTCTGTGATCGGGCTTGCCTCGGTTGCCGGCGGGGCACTCCTCGGATCGATCCTCGACAGGGCATTCGACGGCACGGTCGGACCCCTATCGATCGGATTCCTCCTTTCGGGGGTGGCCACTCTGGTGATCGTGCTGTGGGCCGAACGAGGAAGACTGTTCCAACCGTTGCACCGAGGCTGACCGTTGCGGAAGCGATTCTTCTAGGCCTGGGATCGCCGCCACCTGACACGGAAATCCGGGGCTGCCCGTGGCAGTACACGTCGGTCCCGAGTCGCGGTTGGCCGGCTACGAAGACTGGAGCGGGAGCAGCACCCGGACGGTGGTGCCCTGACCCTCCACGCTCTCGATGGTGATCGACCCTCCGTGTGCCTCGACCAATTCGCGACTGAGCGCCAGACCGATCCCCGAGCCGCGACTGGTGTCTGAGGTCCGATATCGCTCGAACACGGCACCGAGCTCAGAGGCCGGGATTCCCGGTCCATCGTCGGCCACACTCACTCCCGCATTCCGATCATCGACCGACATCCGTAGACGGATGCTCCCCTCTCCCGACAACGCCGCAATGGCGTTGTTGAGGAGGTTCGTCAGCACCTCCCTGATCCTGATGGGATCGACCATCACCGTCCGGCCGATGGAACCCTCGGTTCTCACATCGATCTCGCTCGACCGATAGGCGTGCGCGAGGTCGGCTGCCATGACGTCGAGATCCGTGGGTTCGAGATGGAGGCTCAAAGCACCGGCCTGCGAGAGGCTGAGCGTCCGCAGATCTTCGAGGAGTCGCTCCATCGTCTGAATGTCACCGAGGAGCGCTGCGAGATGTGATTCGTCGGTCGGATGGACTCCATCGATCAGAGCCTCGACCCGGCCCTGCAGCACCGTCAGCGGCGTTCGGAGCTCGTGACCGAGATCCGCCAGCAGCGTTCTCCGCCGGGCGTCTTCGGACTCGAGCCGCTCGGCCATCTGATTGAACGATGCGACGACTGCGCTCAGGGACCGGGGAGCGTTCGCGGTCACACGGGCGGAATAATCGCCCTCGGCGAGACGACCGGTGGCATCGACGAGCTGCCTGGCCGAGAAGATGGTCCGACCGAACACGCGGGCTGCGATCGCAAGCAATGCGACCACCGTCACCAGAGCGATGACCACCGCCACCACGGGACCGCCCCTGGGGAACCGCGATCCCACGTAGACACCGACCACGGCGGGAACACCCACCATCACCGTGGCGACCAGCGCAAACATCACGAAGAACCGTCGGCCGGAACCCGGCGGAGGGCCCGGACGCGGCCCGTAACGCTGATGATGACGCCACGGTTCAGGCATCGCTGAACCGATAGCCGACTCCGTACACGGTCAGGATGTAGAAGGGTGAACCTGGCGTGGGCTCGATCTTGCGGCGTAGGTTTTTGATGTGGGCGTCGATGGCCCGCTCGTACGACTCGAACGAGATGCCGTGGAGAACGTCGAGCAGCTGGCCGCGAGTGAAGATGCGGCCCGGGCTTGCGGCGAGTGTCTTGAGAATCTCGAACTCGGTCGGTGTCAGGTCTACGGTCGTCTCACCGACGGTGACGCGCATCTTCGGCACGTCGATTTCGATGTCGGCGGCACGAATCTTCTCGGGGCCCGGCTCGCCTCCATCGACGCGTCTCAGCAGCGCTCGCACCCGGGCGACGAGCTCGCGAGGACTGAAGGGCTTGGTGACATAGTCGTCGGCGCCGAGCTCCAAGCCGACGATCTTGTCGGTCTCCTCGGTACGGGCGGTGAGCATGATGATCGGCACCATGGACTCGCGACGCATGGTCGTGGCGATGTCGTAGCCATCCATGCCGGGCAAGCCGAGATCGAGCACCACGAGATCCGGTGAGTGGCTCCGCCAGAGCTTCAGACCCGACTCGCCGTCGGGGGCGCCGAGCACCGAATAGCCCGCCTGTTCGAGATAGTCACGAACCAGGCGGGCGATCTTCAGTTCATCCTCAACGACGAGAATCGTCTTCACGGGGGCCATTCTGGTCTTCGACGCCTGGTTGGGCATGGGCACGGTCGTGCCATTCGTCGAGGCGGCCGCTTGGATCACTCCACTGGTGAGCCCACGGAGGTCCCCCCGCTGCCCAGCGTCGCCGTCCTCCGAAGAAACGGAACAGCAGCGCCAGGAAGAAGAACCCGAAGAGGATCCTGAAGAAGAGGGGGAAGACCAGGAGTGCGCCCAGGGCGACACCGCCATCCGTCTCCGGGAGGGCCCCGCTGATCCCCATGGCGATACCAACGGTGACACCTCCGACCAGGAATGCCCCCAGGGCGGTTCCGAACA
>JAHEIN010000136.1:2901-7685 GCA_024639335.1 bacterium
CTCCCCCCGGTACCCGACAACGCCCGCTACCTCGAGAAGTACGGCGAGATCATGGCCGAGCGTGAATGGTCGCCCGAGTGGTTCGGCGGCCGATACTCGGTCCCGCTGTCGATCACGCCCACCAGGTACCGCTACTGGTAGCCGAGCGCGGCGGCCACGACCTGGGAGGTAGCGTCGGGCGATGAGCGAAGCGATCGATATGGAAATCGCAGAACGCCCGGTCCGCGTGACCAGTCCCGACAAGGTGTTCTTCTCGAAGCGAGGAGAAACAAAGCTCGACCTCGTCGAGTACTACCTGGCGGTCGCCGCTCCCCTGCTGGCGACCATGGGTGGTCGCCCCACCCTCATGCAACGCTTCCCCGACGGCGCCTCGGGGAAGAGCTTCTTTCAGAAGCGAGTTCCGAGCAGTGCTCCAGATTGGCTCGAGACGGCGGTCGTGAGCACACCGAACGGGACCACCTCGGACGCTCTGGTGGTCTCAGACATGGCACACGTGATCTGGGCGGTCAATCTCGGATGCCTCGGCTTTCATCCCTGGCCCTATGTCGCCTCGGATCCGGACGTGACCGACGAGCTTCGAATCGACCTGGACCCGGTGCCGGGACTGTCGTTCGACGACGTTCGCCACACCGCACAGCTGGCGAAGGACTTCCTCGACGAGCTCGGATTGGTCGGTCACCTCAAGACGACGGGAAGCAGGGGGCTGCACATCTACCTGCGCCTCTTCCCCCGGTGGGACTCCTACGAGGTGCGTTCGGCTGCGGTGGCGTTCGCAAGAGAGATGGAGCGGCGGCATCCGGAAACAGTGACCGCTGCCTGGTGGAAGGAAGAACGGGGCCAGCGGGTCTTCGTAGATTTCAACCAGAACGCACCGCACAAGACCGTGTTCGGGGCCTGGAGCGTCCGGGCACGTGTGGGCGCACAGGTGTCGACCCCGATCGGTTGGGACGAACTCGAAGGCATCGATCCCGACGCCTTGACCATGGATGTAGTGCCCGATCGCCTCGCCGAGCAGGGGGATCCCTGGGCGACCATCAACGACGAGCCCCAGGACCTGGAACCGCTCCTGGCCTTGCATCGGGCAGACATGGACGCGGGCTTGATGGACGCTCCCTGGCCTCCCGTGTATCCGAAGCAGCCAAACGAGCCCCCGCGGGTCGCTCCCAGCCGCGCTCGCAAGGATTGATTTCGACATCGAGCCGGTCGTGGGCGTCGAACCTTGCGCGGAGATCCGGAACAATCCCGGTGGGGAACCCTGGGTTCGGGTCTCAGCGGGGTACTTCGAATACGATCGACACATGACCGATGTCCACATCGAACGCGGCGACCTCACCGTCCAAGACACGGATGCCATCGTGAACGCCGCCAACGAAGCCCTGGCCGGGGGCGGTGGCGTCGACGGAGCGATCCACGCCGCGGCGGGCCGTCGACTGTTCGAGGCCTGCCGCCAGATCGACGAGGTCCGGCCCGGTGTTCGGTGCCCGACGGGAGAGGCCCGGCTGACCCCCGGGTTCGACCTGCCGGCCAAGTACGTGATCCACACCGTCGGCCCTCGTTACTCGATGCCCGATGCGCAAGAGCTGCTGGGCTCGGCGTTCGCATCTGCCCTCGAGGTTGCCTCCGACCACCCCGACATCCGGACCGTGGCGTTGCCGGCGATCAGCTGTGGTGTGTACGGGTATCCGGTCGCCGAAGCGGCATCGATCGCACACGCCGTCATCTCCGAACGCTCCTATGACCTCGACGAGATCCGCTTCGTCCTCTTCTCGGCAGACGATTTCTCGGCGTTCTCGGACGCGTTCGGCACGTGAGCTCTCGGACTGGGGGCCGCTTCAATCCCGATTCGAGGATGCTGCTGCGAACGTCGGGAGCAGTCGTCGGAAGACCTCGACCGTTTGATGTGCGACCAGATCGAGGAACTCGGTGAATGTTTCTGAGGACTCCGAGCCGGCGAGATCCGAGAGGGTCCGGATGGCGAGCTGGTCGATGCCGTAGCGATCCGCCACCTGGGCAACTGCACCGCCTTCCATCTCGATGGCCTGGGCTGTGAATCGGGAATGGAGCAGCTCCCGTTGCCGATCCGACGCCAGGAATTGGTCACCGGTGAGGATCGTACCGAGCACGATCCGCCCGCCGTTCCCGAGGGAGAAGGGCGGAGGACCGAGCTCCCGTAGGACTGCTGCGACCAGGCGGTCGGAAGGCCGGTATCCAAGGGTGTCCGTCGGGTTGAAGAAAGGGATGTGACCCGCCTGATAGGTGTCGAGACCATCGTCGCCCAACACGCCTGCATCGTGCTGGATGATCGAGATGCCGATGACGACATCACCGATCTCCAGTTCCGGATCGAGCCCGCCTGCGACACCCGTGAACACGATCACGCCGGGGTCGAATCGCTCGCACAACTGGGTGGCCGTCACGGCGGCATTGACCTTGCCGATCCCCGTCAGACCCACACACAGTGGCGTGTCGTCGATCGATCCCACCGTGAAGCCGTCGGCTGTAGAGACTCCGGTCATGATCCGCGCCAGGGCGGCCTGCTCTTGCGGGACCGCTGCGAGCACACCGATGGGCCTCACCATCGGAGCGCATCCAAGATCGCGGCGAGCTCGGCGACATATCCGGCTCCGAACAGGCGGACGTGCACCAGCACGTGGTGGAGTCGATGTGCCGGACGACGGTCCTCCCATCCGTCGGCGAGCGGCCAATCCTCCAGATACGCCCCGAACATCGCCTCGGGGATGCCGCCGAACATCGACATGAATGCCAATTCCATCTCACGGTCTGCGTAGGCGACGGCAGGATCGATGAGCCAGCGGCCCCCGACGACGTTGCCGGCCCACAGATCACCGTGAATCAAGGACGGCGTCGGCTCGTGCCCACCGAGGAGCGTCTGTAGCGGGCCGTCGCACGCGGCCCGGAGCCGTCGAGCCAGCTCGGCGGGGACCGCCGGATCGTCGAGATGGTCCAGCACCCGTTTCTCTGCGAAGAACTCGCCCCACCGGGCACGCTCGGTGTTGCGTTGCACCAGCCCGCCGATGAGGTTGTCGTGGTCGAGTCCGAAGCATGTCGACGTCGTTCGATGGACCTTTGCCAATGCTCGCCCCAACGACTCCCAGTCGGGTGGGCCATCGACCCAAGGCATCACCAGCCGGTCGGTGGTGACGTCGAGGACGGTCGGCACGGGAGCGCCGGCCTCTTCGAGCAGCCGAAGGCCGCGAGCCTCGAGCCTTGCGTCATAGGTGGTGCGCTTCACAGCGACAACGGCGCCGTCGGACTGCACGACCCGCTCGACGGTCGCCCAGCTCAATGGTCCATCCCGGCAACGAGGCCTGCTGCCGCTCGTCTCACCATGTCGATCACCTGTCGGAATCCGTCGGCTCCGCCGTAGTAGGGGTCCGGGACCTCGAGGTCGTCGGGATGGGCAGTGGGGTCGAACGAGCGGAAGAGCCGAACCCGGCGCGCAGTGTCGTCGTCCGGTGCCAGGTCGAGAACGTCACGGAGGTTGGCATGATCCATCACCACGATCAGGTCGAATCTGTCGAAGTCTGAAGGCTCGAATCGGCGGGCCCGGCCCGAGATCTCCAGTCCGGCCGCCTCGCCCGCCCGCCTCATCCGCTCGTCGGGTGGCTCCCCGAGGTGGTATGCCCCCGTTCCCGCAGACTCGACCTCGACATCGACGGCGGTGTCGGCTGCCGCCTCCGCGATTGCCGCCTCGGCGGCGGGAGACCGACAGATGTTCCCGAGACACACAGTGAGGATCCTCATGTGCCGGCCAGGCTACGGCTGCTCGTCCCCTCGAGCGAGACCGAACCGTTGAGCCTCCTGACCCATGTCTCCGCAGTGGTCCAAGCGGTACATTCCGATGACGCCCTGATCCATGGTCGAGTGCTGGTCTCGGGGCTCAGGATGACTAGCCCCTTGGGGGCGAGCGGCACCACTCTGGCGGATGGCACCAAGCCTGGTTCCATGAACGCTCGGTGAGGGTGAGGGAGTGATGGGCACAAGTTGGGCGAGTCAGGCGGGTCGCGGACCGCGCAGACTCTCGAGATGGCTGATGTTCCTGGGTCCGCTTGCGATGATGTTGGCCTTGATGCCGGTGTTGCGTGCGGTCGATGTGTTGCTGCCTGACCTCGCCTCGGACTGGGGCGAATACGACGAGTACCCCAGCGGGATCGAAGACGCTCGCGTCCGGCCCGTCGAGGAGATCACGTACGAGGGCTCTGACATGCTGGTGGTGCGGTTCGACGGGTTCGTGACCAACATCGGCGAAGGCCCGCTGCGAGTCGCCGGCAATCCACAGACCGATTCGGTGTACCAGTGGATACTCGAGGAGGGCGGAGACCCGCTGAATCCGGCCGACTATCAGGCCGGCCCCAAGGTGTCGGTCATCTACGAGACCGATGACGGCCACAACCACTGGCATCTCAAGAACGCCCAGGAGTATGCGCTGTGGAACGAGGCCAAGACCGAGCAGGTCACCGTCGGGGCGAAAGTGGGCTTCTGCCTGTACGACATCGGCCAGATCTGGGCGAGTGCCGGCGCCCGCTATTACGACGGCAGTGTGGTTCAGTTCTGCGACCAGGGCGACCCGTCGTCCACGACGATCGAGATGGGCGTCACGCCCGGCTGGAAGGACATCTACGGGTACACGGTGAACCAGCAATGGGTCGACGTCTCTGCGGTCGCTCCCGGTGTCTACTACCTGTCGAACCAGACCGACACGTCGAACCAGATCGTCGAGTCCGATGAGACCAACAACGGGATCGCCTTCCATCCCGAACCGG
>JAHEIN010000137.1 GCA_024639335.1 bacterium
GCATCGATGCCGTAGGCCAGGGCACCTGCGACGTCGGAGGTCAGGCTGTCCCCCACCATCAGCGCGGTCCCGGGTTGGGGGTCACCGAGCATCTCGAAAGCCAGTGCGAAGATCTCCGGTGCAGGTTTGGCGACGTTCACCTCCGACGACACCACGATCGCCGAGAAGATCTCTTCGAGCTCGAGTCGGGCGATGCGCGTCCGCTGGACCTGAGAGATCCCGTTTGTGAGCAGACCGAGCCTCGCGTGCTCTCGCACCGATGAGAGCATCGAGAGCGCGCCGGGATAGAGCTCGCCGTTGCCCCCGAGTCCATCGATGAACTGCTCGGCCATCGTCACCGGATCGGCATCGATACCCGCCTCGGTGTTGAACGCCTCGAAACGGCCGACCCGAACGTCCTCGGGATGCATGCGACCGGCCTCGACATCGGCCCACATCGCCCGATTGATTCGCTGATAGAGCGGGAACAGGGCCGCAGGCTCTCTGACTCCCGCCGCAACGAGCGTCGATTCATAGGCGAGACGCTCTGACGTGTCGGAGTCCAGCAACGTGTGATCGAGATCGAACAGCACGGTGGTGTAGGCCATCGGCGGCAGGCTACGGCGGCGGCGTCTCACCGCCGATTCGGTATGGTCCCGCCATGGCGCGCAAGGACATCTCACTCACCGATGCGGAGCTGGCCGGCTTCCTCGAATCGGGCCACACGCTTCAAGTGGCGTCGATCGACCGGGAGGGCTTCCCTCATCTCGCCCCGATGTGGTATGTGATCAGAGACGGGAAGATCACGTTCCGCTCCTTCACCAAATCCCAGAAGATCGTGAACCTCAGGCGCAACCCGAAGATCTCCGTCTTGTTGGAGTCGGGTGAGGCCTATGACGAGTTGAAGGGTGTCATGATCCGTGGTGCAGCCACCCTGATCGATGACCGAGCGACCGTCCTCTCGATCTACGGCGCGGTGGCAGCCAAGTATCCGATGGTCGGCGGACAGACGATGAAGCTCGACGAACACGCGCTCGAGGCCGCATTCGGCTCGTATGCCGAGAAGAACACCGCAGTCGTGGTCGAGCCGGTCAAGATCGCGAGTTGGGATCACGCCAAACTCGGCGGCGCGTACTGACTCCGTTTCAACCGCGCTTGTTCTCTTCCACCCGCCGGTCCGCCAGCACATGCACGTGATTGCCTCCGGCGCGGCCTCCCACGACCACATCGAGGAAGGCCTCCTGATCGACCCGCAACAGCTCACATGGGGTGGCGGCGACCACATCGGCGGTCCGGGGTCGAGCATGGATCAGGGCGATCTCGCCAACGAGATCCCCTCTCTCGAGCCGTGAGACCGGGCTTCCGTCGATGATCACATCGACTTCGCCGCTCGAGATCACCCACGCAGCGTCCGCGTCTTCGTCCCCCTGAGAGATCAAGCGCTCACCGGCGGCCACTTCGACAGGTACGCAGGCTCTCGCCAGATACTCGAGCACGTCGGCCGACAGACCTTCGAAGACCGCAGCCTCACGAAGGGTGTCGATCGTCGTCGGCGAGATCACCGCTCGTGCGTCGATGTCTCGGAACGCCCGGCTGAGTGCGAGGAAGACGAATGGGAGCACTGCACCAGAGATGACGATCGCCGTCTCCACACCGAATGCGACAACGAGGAGCGGAACGAGGGCGGCCCCGAGAGCCTGGCCGCCGGAGTCGAACGCCTCGGTCACGCCGAACATACGCATGTAGCGATCGGGTGGTGTGATCCGCTGCAGCAAGATCCGCTGGACGACGCGATGTACAGGTCGGAAACCACCGGCGAGTGCAAGCAGGGGGAACGCCTGAGGGACGACACCGAGAACCGCTACGAACGTACCCCGGCCGAAGGCCGCCGTGCCGAGCATTCCCCGAAGACGAACACGTCCCAACAGTGACACGAGCAGCAATGCGCCCACCAACTCGCCAACGCCGACGAGCGAGGCGAGGTATGCCGCGCCGTCATCGCCGAGCCCGAGCAGCTCGATCGCAACGAGCACCACCACGACGTCGGTTGCGCCCGAGAGCATCGACGACACCGTCTTGTAGGCCAGCATGGGACGTGCCCCTTGGACGGACAACACGCTCCTCCTGACCCGATCAGGGCCGGTACCGACCACCTCTCCTGTGCTGGGGGAAAGCCACAGACCGACGATCGTCAACGCGGCCATCGCCACGAACACCGCCGAAGCGTCCGAGACGGCCAGGATGGCGCCGGCGATCGCCGGGCCGACCATGGCCCCTGTCGCGTCGATCCAGCCGGTCACGATCATCGCTGCGGTGGCATCAGCGGTCTGCTCGGCGTGTACGGGGATCGTCGCCAGATGGATAGGCCGAGCGAGCGAATATCCGAGCGAGCGCAGCGATGCGAGCCCGACCACGAGCGAGACCGGGCCCGCGGCCACGGCGATGGCTCCGGAGACGAGACCGGCGAACAGCCAAACGAGCGCGAACCGCATCGGGGCGACGTGCCCTCGATCGATCCAGCGGATGATCACCGGGACCAGCACGGACGGTGCGAGCTGGGCCGCCGCTGCAAGACCGGCGAGACTGCCGCCTCCGGCCTCGAAGGCCACCAGAATCACCGCAAAATAGACGGCATACTCGGCCACCGACGCCAGGGCGTAGGTGATGAGTGCCCTGCGCACGGGACCATGCCCGAACGCACGCGCCAACGTTCGTCGTCGGCTCATCGATCGTTTGGGGGCCGGGACATCGCCGCCGGAGCCTACGGCACGGGAGAAGCGGTGGAGTGCAGGCCGTCGAGCGTGACGGACTCGAGATCGTGGGCCACGATCAAACGGCCTTCGTAGCCTCCCGCACGCACATCGTTCGCAAACGCCTCCTCGTCTTCGGCAGACTCGGGAACGGGCAGCAGGTGGGTCAACACGAGCGTTCCCACTCCGCTCTCGGACGCCATCCGGCCGAGCAGGCGGGTGTCGGCGTGATAGTCGAGGATGAAACGCCGGTACTCGGGAAGGGCTTGGATCGGCTCGAACCGCATCGCCTCGTGCACCAAGATGTCTGCATCCTGGGCCAGCTCGGCGACCTCGTCGCACACCTGGGTGTCCCCGCTGATGGCCACGACCCCCTCTCGCGTCTCGATCCGGTACCCGACCGCACCCGACACCGGCTCATGTCTTACCGCGGTGGCCAGCACCCTGACACTGTCGCTGCTCCATACCTCTGTCGGGGTCGTGGGGACCGCAAACGGGATCACCTCGACTTCGGGGCTGCTCGACCGACCACTGTGTGCCTGACGGACGGCGATGTCGGCGTCCCACCCTGCGAGGACCTGCTGCGCGAATCGGGATGTCGGTCCTTCCGGTGCGACGATCGGCAGCTCGGGAACCTCATCGTCTCGGTCCATCACCCACCGGGTGAGTACGAGATCGGCCAACCCGACCAGGTGATCGCTGTGGTGATGGGTCAGAAAGACGGCGTGGAGCTGGGTCGGCCACAACCCGGCGCCGTCCAGTCTCTGGACTGTTCCCCGTCCGACGTCGAACTGGAGCGCAACGTCGTCGACGCGGACCAGCACGCCGGGTCCGGCACGATCGGCTGAGGGGACGGGGCAACCTGTGCCGGTGATGACGACGGTGGTGGTCACAGCACGTCATTCTGACAGGGGTCCGTTCACTTCTTCTGTCGGCGGCTGCCTCCGTGCCAGTCTTCCTCGACGCCGACCTTGTCCGGGTCGACTCCGAACGCCGCCAGCTGCGGACGTTCGCGAAGGCTGCGCTTCATCTCGGCGAACCCCGGGAATCGGGCCAGAGCGACGACGTGATCCCACAGTTCGACGGCGTCCTCGGGGTTGGGGAGACGCGAGATCACCGGCCCGAAGAACGCCGGCCCGTCGGGCGGCTGTAACGAGATGATCGGCGTCCCGACGTCCTTGCCGGTCCGCGCGAGCGCCCGGTCCGTCTCCGCCTGGATCACGGAGTCCAACGAGCTGTCGTCGAGCGCAGCGGCCAGAGCGGCCGGTAGTCCCAGCCGCTCCAGAATCGGTTCGAGGAAGTCGGTCGAGCCGAAATGGCCGCCATCATCCTCTTCGTCCCGTTCGATGTCGAAGATCTGGGAGCTGACCGCCGTGTAGAAGTCGCCGACCCTTTCCGGACCGTGCTCGGATTTCAGCCTGGCGGCGACGCGGAGGAGCCGCAGGCCGGCGGTGTGACCATCCTCGTACCCGGGGGGGAAGTGGGCGTCGTAGTCGATGTGGGCGTTGAGGAGTCGAAGCGAGATGAAGCGCCAGTCGACCTCGTAGTCGCGCTGGCCTGCGACCTCGTTCACCCAGCGACTCGTCAACCAGGCGAACGGGCACACTGGATCGAAATAGAACTCGATGTCTGAGATGAAGTGACTCCTGATGGCTGTTCTGTCACAACTCTGGCCGGTGCTACTCCATTCCCGTCATCGGGTTGTCACATTCCGCCGGTACATTCCAGCCTGCCACAGCCTGGAGTTCTGCACGTGTCGGACATCGCCATCCCACTCACGGTCGCCTTTGCGCTGGGATTCGCCGTCCAGCAGATCAGGCTTCCGCCGCTGGTCGGGTATCTCGCCGCCGGCTTCATCCTGCATGCGTTCGGGTTCGAGCCCGATCCGGCCATCGACACGATCGCCGACCTCGGTGTGTTGTTGCTGCTGTTCGGCATCGGCCTCAAGCTGAAGTTGTCCACCCTCGCCAGGCCCGTGGTCTGGGCGGGAACCTCGATGCATCTGCTCGCGTCGACCGTCGTGTTCGGCCTCGTGTTGACCGGTCTCGGAGCCCTCGGTGCGCCACTCGTCGGCGACCTCGGAATCAGCGAAGTGGCGATCATCGGGTTCGCACTCGCCTTCTCCAGCACGGTATTCGCCGTCAAGGCGCTGGATCAGTTCGGCGAGGGGTCGTCCCTGGCAGGAAGCCTGGCGATCGCCATCCTCGTGATGCAGGACATCTTTGCCGTCGTCTTCCTGGTCGTCGTCGGCAGCACCCCGTCTTGGTGGGCCGTTCCCGTCGTGGCAGGCGTGATCGTCGCCCGACCCTTGTACGCCTGGCTGCTGTCGAAGACCGGATACGAGGAACTCTTCCTGCTCTTCGGCCTGGTGCTCGCCATCGGTATCGGTGCGGGCAGCTTCGACGCCGTCGGTCTCAAGGCCGACCTGGGAGCGCTGATCGTCGGGCTGACGCTGGCGAACCACCCGAAAGCCAAGGACCTGTCGGCAACCCTCCTCGGCTTCAAGGACATCCTGCTGATCGGCTTCTTCCTGTCCATCGGGCTCGGCGGCCTGCCCGACCTCTCGACGCTCCTGGTGGCCGGCGTGATCCTGTTGATGCTCCCGGTCAAGACCTTCGGCTACATGGCGGTGTTGTCCCGGTTCCGCCTACGCGCCCGCACCACCTGGCACGCCTCGATCACGCTCGCGAACTTCAGCGAGTTCGGGCTGATCGTGGTCGCGGTCGGAGTCGACGAAGGCCTGCTCGACCCGGTCTGGGCCGTGGTGATGGCGGTGATCGTTGCGGCCTCCTTCGCCATTGCAGCACCTCCGAATACGCTGCGCTACGACCTCTATCGGAGGTTCCACGACCACCTTCTCCGCTACGAACGCAAGCCGCTTCACGGTGACGATGCCATCATCGATCCCGGTGATCCCAAGGTGCTGGTCTTCGGCCTGGGACGGGTCGGGTCGGGTGCGTATGACGAACTCGAGGTTCACGATGTGGGCGGTGTACTCGGTGTCGACCGCCGGGCCGAGGTCGTCGAGATGCACCGGCAGGCAGGCCGAAACGCAATTCGTGGTGATGCCCTCGACTCCGACTTCTGGGAGCGTGTCACGCTTCACCCGGACATCGAGCTGGCGCTCCTCGCCATGAGCGACCACCGTGCCAACCTCGAAGCGGTGCGGCGGATTCGTCTGTATCTCCCCGACATCGCCATCGGAGCAGTTGCAAGCCACCCAGACGAGGTGGCCGCACTCGAGGAGCTCGGCGTAGATGTTGCACGGAATCTCTATGAGGAGGCAGGACAGGGTCTCGCCGATGATGCGTTCAACGCCATTCCAGGCCTCGCCAACCACGACCCCCATCGACGGACGTGATGGCCAATGAGTGACGTCTGGCGGTTCGCCCAGTTCAACACCTTTGCGGGTGTCGACTCCGTCGAACTACAAGCGGTCGATGGAGCCGACGTGGCGATCATCGGGGCGCCGATCGACTGGGGAGCGAGCTACCGCGCCGGCGCTCGATTCGGGCCAAAAGCCATCCGAGAGGCCGACTATCTCTCCCCGAACGGCCACCGGCCCCACCTGCCCACCGGCATCGATCCGTTCGAAGAGATGCGCATCGTGGATGTCGGCGATGTACGGATCGCCCCTGGCTACCTCGAGGAAGGCCTCGAGGTGTTGGCGCAATCCGTGGCGGCCATCGCCGAGGCAGGCGCTGTCCCGATCGTGCTGGGAGGCGACCACTCGATCACGTTTGCCAATGGGACGGGTCTGGCCCGAACGCTCGGAGACGACACATTCGGGCTGGTGCATTTCGATGCGCATGCCGACACCGGCGAGTCGGCAGCCTTCGGGGCGCTCCATGGGCACGGGACACCCATGCGACGACTGGTCGAATCCGGCGCCGTGCCTGGCCACCGCTTCGTCCAGATCGGGCTTCGCGGCTACTGGCCGTCTCCGGACGTCGTCGAGTGGATGCGCCAGAACTCCATGAAGACGTTCATGATGAGCGAGATCGTCGACCGGGGTCTCGATGCGGTCGTCGACGACGCAGTGGCGGCCTGCACCGCCACCGACGCGGAAGGCATCTTCATCTCGGTAGACATCGACGTGGTCGACCCCGGCATGGCCCCCGGCACCGGCACCCCCGAGCCCGGCGGTCTCCTGTCGCGAGAGCTCCTCGACACGGTTCGCCGACTCGCGCGAGAACTGCCAGTGGTGGGCGCAGATGTGGTCGAGGTGTCGCCACCGTACGACGGGCCGGGGGCCGTCACGGCCTTCTTGGCGAATCGGGTGGTCCTGGAGATCCTCAACGGCATGGCCGAGCGAAGGGTCGGCTGCTGACGGGTGAGCCACACAACCCTTGATAGACGGTCGGAACGGTCGACAGGCTGCTCATGACGATCATGAACATCATCCGAACCCGTGCCTGCAAGCACGACGAGACGCGGACATACGAGGGTGTGGTGTTCACCCAGTCGACCTGTGACGACTGCGGTGACATCTCGATCAGCCCGACAGGTTTCACCTCCCGCGCACGCTGAGCGAATCAGAGCCGCGAACGCGCTTCAGATCGCGTCCCATTCTCGATGTGCGGTTGGAACGCGCCGAGTCCAAGACTTCCTCACCGCCAGAATACGGCGAAATCCCGGGCCACGCCGCTCGGCGATCCATAAGGTGGACAGAGCGACGGCGAGAGGGTCTTCGCGCCGAGAGAGGGAACAAAGCCATGTCATTGATCGTCTTCTTGATCGTCGGATTGGTCGCCGGATACATCGCCCGGGCAGTCGTACCCGGCCCCGATCCGCTGAACCTGGTCGGCACGCTGGTCCTCGGCGTCATCGGGTCGTTCGTCGGAGGATTCGTCTTCGCGCTGTTCGGGGACTCCGAGATCCTCGACTTCAACACCACTGGGCTGATCGGCTCCGTGATCGGTGCGATCATCGCGTTGCTCATCTACCG
>JAHEIN010000292.1 GCA_024639335.1 bacterium
GGCGCCGAGGTCGCCAGCGGCGCCGTGACAGCGACCGTTCCGGGCGTCTTCTCCGCAGACGAGACGACCGACATCGGGACCGACACCGCGACCGGAGTCACCGACGACCTCGACCGCACCACCGTCACCTTCAACGGCACGGTGAAGTGGGTGCAGATCGACCTCGGTGACGCCGCCCAGGACTTCGACCACATGGTCACACCCGACGAGCGATACCGCATCGCCATGGCCCGGCAATAGCAGGAGAGCCCCATTGGAACGAGCTGGTTCATCATTCTCTGCATGTACGGTCCGCTGGAGCCCTTGGATCGCCAAGACCGGGCGACCGGGCGAGATTGAACTAGTGAAGCAGGTCCCGGACGTAGCTTGATCGGCTCAGCCGATCACGATGATCTGGTCCGAATGATCAACGGGCGCAGCGAGAGCCGGGCTCAGCACCACCTGCCTTCCCCGCTGAACCGGCGTGATCCATCCGATCGCCAACAGGTTCGATGCGTCGGTCGATCCGATCACATCCTCGAACGAGACTGGACCGGGAATGCCGAGTTGGTCGAGTGATACCAGGTGCAGCGACGACCGGTCGGGGTCGTAGAGCGCTCCGAACACCGCCTGTCGCTCGGGAGCAGCGGCGAACTGGGAGATCAGGTAACTGCTGATGCCGTCGCTGAGTACGAAGCCGTTGATCCCGGCCAGGTCGGCCAGGTCGCTCCGATCAGCGTCCAACAGCTGCACGAGGAGCTGGCTCCGGTCGAGGGAGGCAACCGACAGCTCGTTCCGCACGATCGCCAGATCGATCAGTGTTCGTCCGTCGGCTTCGGCTGCGGGAAGGTCGTCCCCGTAGGCCAACAGGATGATGGACGAGTACTCACTTTCCCGCAGCGGTTGGCTCGGATCCGAACCTGGCCGACTCCGTAGGGTCAGATTGGTCATTGCCGGTAGACCGATGGCATCGGCCGACATGATCGTCTCGTCGTAGAGGATGACGCCGCTCGATCCGTGTGGTGCGAACCGGTCCAACTCGGCGAGCAACTGCGACCCCAGGTGGTTCCACCCGACGATCAGGAGGTTCATCGGCGTCGGTTCCGTGTGGAGCTGAATTGGCAGCTGTGAGCCCGGGCTCGACCGTTGGGGGCCGGGCGCAATGGCGGCACGCTCTGGTGCGATCGCGACGATCTGGTCGCCCGGTTGTATGGGCGTTACCCGTGGGGGATTGAGCCGGAGTGTGTCATCGGCCCCGATCAGGCCGATCGGGCGTGACGGGCCGAGAGCGAACACCGCATCACCGAACGAGGACCCGACGAGCTCGGGTAGCTCTTTCACGTGGACACCCGGCGAGCCGGCGTCGATGAGTGCTTCGACCACCTCGCCGAGTCCGGGCTGCCGGAGTACGAGAGAGGCCATGCGAGAGGTGGATTCGGCCGTGACCACCGGGTATAGGTTGGGCCCGGTGACCAGTCGGAGTTTTTCGCTGGTCTGAATGTCCGGCACTTCGACGACGATGGGTGTGCGCTCGAAGCCGATCATCCGGCCCACATTGAGCGCGGTTGTGACGACGTCGGACTCGGTGTCTTCGTCATCGGCGAGGACGATGACCGCCCGCGCCTCGTCGACATTGGCGATCTCGAGACTTGACACGAGTTGGGGATCGCCGGATCGGAAGATGAGTCGCTGACCGAGCGAGGGGTCGAGGTCGGCGCGTACGTCCTGATCCATATCGGCCGCATCGTGGTCGGCGAGCACCACCACGACCGTCGTCCGGTCGGACTTCGTCAGCTGGTCAATGATGACGCGTAGACGTGGCGACGATCCCAAAACAACGAAGTGGCCGGATTCCACTACCAGGCTTCGACCACGCCGCAAGCTCTCCACACGCTGTTCGACGCCGCTGGCGATGAGACCGATCAGGGTCCCGGCGATCAGCAGGCCAGTGATCGTCACGATCAGTGCCAAGGCCCGACGCCCCCAGCCGACATCGCCCGCCATCGTGCCGGGATCGATCACCCGCAAAAGCGACTGCCATAGATCTTCTGCCACCGATGCGTCCTCCTCCCCGGTGAAGGTCACCGGGAAGACGGTCAACAGCGCGGCACTGAT
>JAHEIN010000020.1 GCA_024639335.1 bacterium
ACAGGTCGAGATAGGTGATGGTTCGCGTGTCGCCTGGTTCGCCGACCCAGTGGTAGGCGACTTTGTCGCCCGACGACTCCAGATGGCGATCGAGACAGTTGTACGACAGGTTGAGCTCACCATCGGAGAACCACTTGAAGAACGGCGGGTTCGAATCGTCGAGCGTGAGCGTCGGCTCGGTGTACCAGTCGATCCGATCGAGCGCCTGCTGCTGCCAGAAACCCTGGAAGTCCGCCTCCGCCTCGTCATGGATCCCGGGCTTGGCGTTCGCCTGGGCCGTGAACTCCTCGGTGGGAGGGAAGCTCCGGCTCTCCTTCAAAAGGTCTTCGAGTGTCTCGCTCATCGGTGCTCCTCGGATCGGGTCCGTCACACGAGAATATGCCGACACCCGTCGGGCCGCCCTCTGAACGTGGTTGTATCTGAGTGGCGGAAGCGAGATCGGGTCGACATGGACTGGCCGTTCATCGAGTTGCGAATCCACGGCGTATCGGGCACGTCGGCCGTCGAACTGCTGCAGGCGCGCCCGGTCAACGCAGACGACGATCCCTCGACCGACCTGACCCGTCCGGCTGCGACCGGCGGCTGGACTCGGGCGTTCAGGTGGGCGAGCCTCACCTCGGGTGACCCGCGATCGGCGACTTGGATCCTGCTTCTCCCCTACATGCTCGCCAACCTCGCAGGGTGGGCGCTCCCCCGCCGAGCATCGATGCTCCGCCATCACATCGATGTCGCCCTCGTGCGGATCGTTGGAGCGATGCTCACCACGATCTTCTCGCTGGTGATCGCCTACGGGTTCATCGTCGTGGGCGGCTTCTCCACGCTGGGTGAGCGGATCGACAAGGGGCTTGCAGTTGGGCTCGGAGCGGTGGCGTCGTTGGCCGTGGCCGGTGTCCTCTGGTGGCTGACCAGGAGTCGCGACCGGGAGATCCCGCAGGTGCTCACCGACCCCGCCATCGGCGCGGACTGGACGCTTCTCCGGCGGTCCCACCTCGGAGTTGCCGCGGCGGCCACGCTGTGGACTCTGGGGGAGGTTGCCCGGAGCGCCTTCCCTCAGCGCGACCTCGACCTCGGTGGCATCGTGATCGCTGCGATGATCGGGGTGATCGTCCTGTCGCTCGCACCCGGAATGGGTGTGCTCGCTCCCACCAAGCCGATGGAGTGGATTTCCGGTGCGGCTGCGGTCGCAATGGCGCTCGGCGTGATCGGGCTCGGAGTGATCGTGTGGCTCGGCGACAGCCCGGGAGCCACCGTCCTCGAAGGGGCAGGCGGTCCGCTCGCCACCACCGTCCGGGCTTTCACCGCAGTCGCCCTCCTGCTGGTGGTCGTCTCGTTGTCCAGGACGGACCGGCTGGCCGCCGCCACGATCGCCACCCTCATCGCCATCGCCGGAGCATCCGGTGCAGCGGTGGGTGCCGCATCGATCCAGGTGAGTGCCGCCGCCGCAGGAACCGAGACGCCGGACGAGATCGGTCTGATCGCCGAAGGCTTCCTGCTCGGGGTGCTCGTCCTCACGGTCTTCGTCCTGGCGCTACAGCTCTGGGCGGATATGCGCAGCGAGGCCGAGGAAGACCGGCTCTGGCGCAACATCGTTCACATCGTCGACAACCCGGCGGCGCTCGTAATCGGAACCCCAATCATCGTCACGGCCGTGTCGTTCCTCGTGTTCTTCAATCTCACCACAGATGACCCGGAGGTCTTTCGCACGGGCTCGGAGTGGGCGTTCGTGCTCGCCGTAGTACTGCTCGCCGTGTCGTTCCGCCGTACTCCGGTCAAGTCGGTCGCCACGCTCGCGATCGGATTCGTCGTGTTCCTCGTCGCCGACTGGCTGGCGACCGACTTCCGGCAAGTGGCGGTCTTCGGCACCCTCGTATTGCCCGCCCAGCTCATCGGCTCGCGCATCATCGGGGCCTACCGGGACGCCGACCAGCGTCGGGCGCTCGCCGTCCCGTGGGACGTCGGCTCCTACTTCCCCTCGGTGTTCCATCCTCTCGCTCCCCCTCCGTACGGCGCCACCGCAGTGGCGTCGCTTAGAGAAACGCTGCGTGAGCTGGGAAACGAGGGCCGCACACCGGTGCTCGTCGCCGCCCACTCCCAGGGAACCGTGATCGCCGCGAGCGCCGCCGCAGGGTCGGACGTCCCGGTGGCGCTCTTCACGTTCGGCAGCCCGCTCGGAACCTTGTACCGCCGGTTCTTCCCCGCACACTTCGGCTCCGAGCTGTTCGACACCGTCCGGGGCTCGGTGGCGCAGTGGGCAAACCTGTGGCGGGTCACCGATCCCGTCGGCGGCCCCATCGACCCTTCGATCGACCTCCCCGAGCAGCCCGACCCGCGCTCGCGCATCCACGGCGCCTACTGGTTCCGGGACGAGAACGTCTACAACGCCACGGCGGGGGAGCTCCTTCGATCTCTCGGTGTCGAGAACCCGTCTCTTCCCGAGCGATACCGGTGATCGCTCGGTTAGCGTCGGTGTAGATGACCGATTCCCGCCCCGACATCATCGTCTTCGACGTCAATGAGACGCTGCTGAGCCTCGCATCGCTCCGGCCCAGATTCGCGGACGTCTTCGGGAGCGTCGATCTGCTGGGCGAATGGTTCGCCAGGATGCTGCACGGCTCTCTCGTCTCGAACGAGCTCGGCGACTACCGAAGCTTCGGGACGATCGGGGTCGAGGCGCTCTCGATGCTGGCACGCAAACGGGGGGTCGATCTCGACCTCCCCACCGCAGCGTCCATCGTCGACGGCATGCGCCGGTTGGATCCACATCCCGATGTCGTGCCGGCGATCGAAGCCCTCCGACACGCCGGCTTCCGCACCGCCACACTCACGAACGGCAGCACGGATGCAGCCGAGGCCCAGCTCGAACACGCAGGGTTGACGGCGCTGCTCGATCATTCGATGACCGTCGATGATGTCGAGAAGTTCAAGCCCGCACGCGAGGTGTACGAGGCGGCAGCCCGCCGATTCGGCGTCGAGACCTCGAGCATGCTGATGGTGGCGGCGCATGATTGGGACATCGCCGGGGCGGCCGGAGCTGGATGCCGGACCGCCTTCGTCACCCGCCCAGGAGTGTCATGGAGTCTGCCCGGCGAGCCACCGGGCTTGGTCGTCGACGACCTGAGCGAACTCGAAGGAACACTCATCGATGCCTGATATCAGCGAACACCTCCGTAGGAGCAACACCGTCATCGCGGTGGTCGGTGCAACCGACACGCCTTGGAAGTACGGAGGCAAGATCTACTGTGATCTCAAGGCGAAGGGTTTCCAGGTTCGGGCCGTGAACCCCAACCGTGATTCGGTCGACGGCGACCCGACCTACCCCGACCTCGCCGCCGTCCCCGACGAGATCGACATCGTCGACCTCGTCGTTCCGGCCGAGATCGGTGAGCAGATCGTCGCCGACGCAGCCGAGCTGGGGCTCACCCACATCTGGTTCCAGCCCGGTGCCGAGTCACTGGAGGTGATCGAGCAGGCCGAGGCGGCCGGGCTCGACGTCATCCGGCATCAGTGCATCATGGTGCGTGCCGGACGAGTGGGATAGGAGAATCGATGCTCGACCCAAATGCAGATGTCTACGAGGCGGTCAAGGGATTGCGGGTGGTAAGAAACTTCGAGGACCGACAGATCTCCGAAGAGCACCTCGATGCGATTCTCGAGGCCGGACGGTGGACCGGTTCGTCGAAGAACCGGCAGAACTGGGCGATCATCGTCGTTCAGGACCCCGGACAGCTCGAGCGGCTCGCCGAGTGTGGGGACTTCACCACTCCCCTGAGAAACGCCCCGACCACGCTCGTGCCCGTCAGGCTTCCCGAGGGATACGACTGGGACCTGGGAAGGCTGAGTCAGAACATGATGCTCGCCGCAGCTGCACTTGGAGTTGGATCGTGTCCGGTGACATTCCATCGTGAAGACGACGCCAAGGCGGTACTCGGCGTCGCCGACGACCACGGAGCCCGGTTCGGCATCACGCTGGGCTATCCGGAGCCCGATGCCGAACGTGCGGGTCGGGAGAGAAGCCCGTTGAGCGGCCGAAAGCCGCTCGGCGCGATGATCTACCGCGACCGCTTTGAGACCTGATCGGCCTGGCTGGTATCAGCCGGTCGAGTGACTCGCCGATCGGAATAGTGCAGCACCACCGAGTCCCAGCGCGGCGAGCAATGCCAGCCAATCACCGAAGCGTGCGTAGAGGGTGCGTCCGGATCGTCGCATCTCGACCGTACCGGTGAGCAGCTCCGCCGCGACGAGATCTGTCGTCTCCCCAACGACGCCGCTATCGGTGATCAACGTCGACTTCCCGGTCCTCGCGCTGTGGACGACATCGACACCCAGCTCGGCCGATCGCATCCGGGTCATGGCGATGAGCTGATCCGAGGCATTGGAGAACGGGTAGCTCGCCTGCGAGGTGGCGATGATCAGGAGGTCCGCACCCTCGTTGACGGTGTCACGGGCATACCGGCTGAACGCAGACTCGAAGCTGATGACCGAGCCGAACGGACCGAAGCCCTCGTCGAACACGACGGGCTCAGAGCCCCGGATCATGTCCCTCGGCACGCGAGAGAGATCCGGGATCCAGGCGAACAGCGGGCGGAACGGGATGTACTCGCCGAACGGGACCGGATGACGTTTGGGATACTCACCCACGATCGACCCGGATGCGTCGAACACGACATTGGCGTTGGTCCATTCGGTGTCGGACAGCGGCCGGTCTCCCCCGGCCAGCAGGACCGCTCCAAGGCGCTCGGCTTCGGCGCCCATCTCGGCAGCGATCTCGGGGTCCAGCACCGGATCGACGCTGAAGCCCGTGGATCCCTCCGGCCAGACGACGAGGTCGACGCTGCCGGGCTGGAGTGTCGTCATCAGCTCGATCGAGGTCTCGTAGCCGGCGGCCCGCTCCCCTGCGCAGCGCTGCTGCGGGCATGGGGTCGAGCCCTGCACGATCGCGACATGCACCGGCTCGCCGTCCGAGACGGCCGGCGCAACGGCAGCGGCGACAACCGCAACGGCGACCGAGCCAACGACAACCGCCAGCGGCCTGCGCTCCGAGGCCCGGACCCAGACCACCGCTGCTGCGGCGAGTCCTGCTACGAGCACCGACCATCCGGTCGTCCCGAAGAACTGGGCGGCATTGCGGGTGAGCGTGTACTCACTCATCGAATAGCCGGCCAGACCCCAGCCGAACCCGCCGAACGGGAACCGCAGACGGACCAGCTCCATCGCCGCCCACCCACCGGTGGCAGCCATCCACCAGAGCCACGGTCGTTCCAGGCTGAAGCGGTGCATGAAACGGGCGTAGATGCTGGTGAACACCGCCTGGGAGACGACGAGTGGACCGAGGGCGATGATCGCCGGGTCTACCAGTTCACCCAGCCACGGGAACAAGAACCCGAAGAAGGCGAAGCCGAACCCCCACCCGACGAACCAGGACTCCGAGGGCCGTCGGGCATCGGCGACGGCCCAGAGGAACCCGGCGATCGCCGCGGGCGCAACGAACCCCCACCCCCACGGCGGGTAGGCGAGCACGAGCACGAGCCCGGAGACGATGCCCAGAACGATGGATCTCACCCCAGAAGTCTATGACACCGCCCCACACAGCGAACCCAGGGTTCCTCACCGGGACTATTCCGGATCTCCGCGCGAGGTTCGCCATCCAGGGCCACGATGAACTCTTAGGCTCGAACCGATGAACGACCTCGAAGTCGCCTTCGCTGCCAGTCGCGCCGGAACCGATGTCATCCGGCACCACTTCGGAACAGCCGTGCACACCGAGTGGAAGGGCGACGTGGATCCGGTCACCGAAGCCGACAGGGCCGCCGAGGAGGCCATCCTCGAAGTGATCCGCTCACATCGGCCGGACGACCGGATTCTCGCCGAGGAATCCGGTGGCCACGACTGGAACGAGGGACGAGTGTGGATCGTCGACCCCATCGACGGCACCGTCAACTTCGTACACGGCTTCCCCCAGGTGGCGACATCGGTGGGCCTCAGGTCCGACGGCGAAGGCGTCGTCGGCGTGGTCGAGTCAGCAGTGAATCAGGAGACCTTCGCCGCCCAGGTCGGAGCGGGCGCAACCCTCGACGGCAGCCCCATCCGGGTTTCGGCCGTCGACGATCCCAGCCGCGCCCTCGTCGGGACCGGTTTCGCCTACGACCGTCAACAGCGGGCCCAAGAGATGGCGGACACGCTGGCCGGGGTGCTGCGAGAGTTCCAGGGCATTCGGCGCGTGGGCTCGGCTGCACTCGACCTGTGCTGGGTGGCGGCCGGTCGGATCGACGCGTACTGGGAGTACGGCGTCAAGCCTTGGGACACCGCCGCCGGCGCACTCATCGTCGAAGAGGCCGGGGGCCGAGTCAGTGCGTTCTCGGGCGATTCCTACTCCCTGGACGATCCGGGTGTCGTCGCGACCAACGGACGAATCCACGATTCCTTGATCAGGGCGATCGCCAGGTGACCACCACCCGCTATGAGGTCGATGCCGTCATCGATCGGAGCGGCCGCATCGGACGCCAGGTCTGGGTGATCAACGGCACCGCTGCGCTCACCCCACCGCCGCAGCCGGGCCCCATCGAGACGGTTCGGAGACCGGGATTCATCGTGCCCGGGCTGCACGATGCCCATCTGCACCTGGGCGCGATCACTGCATCGACCTCGGGTGTCTCGCTCGGAGAAGCGGCCGACCTCGGCGAGGTCAGTCGACGTATCGCCGGCCGTGTCACCGGCGACGTGGTAGCCATCGGCTTCGACGAGACGGGCATGGAGCCAAGACGCCTACTCGAGTCCTCGGATCTCGACGCCATGATCTCCGATCGCGCAGTCCTGGTGTATCGCGTATGCGGGCACATCGCAATGGCCAACTCAGCCGCTCTCGACCGAGCAGGCATCTCGGCTTCCACTCCCGACCCACCTGGCGGCAGTCTCGACCGAGATGCCTCGGGACGCCCGAGCGGAGTCCTGCGCGAAACGGCCATTGATCTGGTGTCCGCTGTCATCGACGACACGAGTCGCGAGGTCACCGACGTCGACCTCACTCTCACGGTCGAACGCCTCGCCGCTCTCGGGCTGACATCGGTGACTGCGATGGTCCCGGCAGGAGCACCGGCGTGGTGCGGCCCCGACGACGAACTCGATCGACTGGTAGCCATCGATGGTGGGCCAGCGATACCGATCGATGCCGTCCTGATCTCGAACACGGTCCAAGATCTCAAGCAGCACGCGGCCCGGCTCCTCGGACCCAACGTCAGGTTCGCAGGATGGAAGGGGTTCGCCGACGGCAGCCTCGGAGGGCACACGGCAGCCTTGTCGGCTTCCTACCAGGACCGGCCCGGAGTCACCGGCACGACCAGATACCAACCCGACGAGTTCCTGACGATGGCCGATGCCTCCTTGGAGATGGGCGGTTCTGTGTGCATCCACGCGATCGGTGATGCTGCTGTGGCGCATGTCGTCGACCTGTTCTCGGATCTCATCGCCGCAGGCGCGCCGCCCCAACGGCTGCGCGTGGAACACGCCTCAGTCCTCACGCCCGACCTCATCGATCGAATGGCCCAGCTCGGTGTGCTCGCGTCGGTGCAGCCGGCGTTTGTGCAGTCAGACGCTCACTGGCTCGCCGATCGGCTCGGACCGGAACGGGCACGGTGGACATACCCGTTCCGATCAATGCTCGAAGCCGGGGTCAGACTGCGTGGCGGGTCGGACGCTCCGGTCGAGAATCCTGACCCGCTGACAGGAGCCCGAGCGGCCGTCCACCGATCTGGTTGGAACGTCGAAGAGGCACTGGAACCATGGCAGGGGCTGGCGCTCTTCGCCGAAACCTCATTCGACGAAGGCGCTGCCACGTGGGTCTCACCGGAGCTCGACCGGTTCGAACGACTGGCCTGACTCAGCTCCGCAGATGCGGGGCGATGTCCGACTCGTACTCGGCGTGGCGTCCGGTTGCCTTCTTCGAGTAGACGAGCTCCCCGCCGACCATGACCTCGAAGACGCCTCCCGAACCCGGAATCAGGTGCACTGCGTACTTCTGGCCGAACTCCTCAAAGATCTGCTCTGCCGTGCTCACGGCACGGGGGGTGTAGTTTCAGGACCGACAGAATTCGATGGTGACATTGGTCATGTTCCCAATCGTAGGGCCGCGTGGCTCGACGTCAGAAGTGCTGGTCGATCAGGATGGCGTTGCCGTCGGGATCGACGAGCGTGATGTGCGCCGGACCGGACCCCTCCTCGGCCCGCTCCATCAGCTCGACTCCCTCGGAGTCCAGCTGCCGCTGGACCTCTCGAACATCGGTGAACGATCCGAGGCGCTCCATGCGATTGGTCAGGCCCGGATTGAAGGTGAGCACGTTGCCCTCGAACAAACCCTCGAACAGCCCGATCAGCGACTCCCCGTTGGCGAGGATGACCCAGCTCTCACCGTCGCCGCCGGTTCGCTCGAAGCCGAGTTGCCCGTAGAACGCTTCCGACGCCGCCAGGTCGGCGACACTCAACGAGATCGAGAAGGCGCCCAGCTCGAGACTCCCGGGCCGCCGATCGTAGGTGGATTCGACCTCAGGTAGCCCCGCCATCGGATCGTCGCTCATGATCACTCCTCGCTGGTCGACGATCCGACCCTACGCGCCTCACCTGCCGTTCGCTGAGAAGTGCTGAGGATCGGTGAGCGTCGTCCATCTCCCTCCCCAGCCCCAGCCGATGGCGTCGAATGCCTCGACCACCGGATCGCCTTCGACGATCATCCCGGGAAGGCCGAGCATCCTGTCGGTGTACACGGTCGCCAACTCGGGGAGCACCAGCTCACCCTTCAAGTACGGGTTGTGAAACGGGTTGATGTCGATGGCGAGTCCGTAAGCGTGCTGTGACCACGAGACGCCACCGGTCACCGGTCGACAGACGAACGCAGTGGTCACATTGCCGTCCCCGGTCGGGACGGCGTCGAGCTCGTAGGCGGCGATGACCCTGACCTCTTCGAGAGGGAAGCCCGTCTCGAACATGACGCGGAAGATGCCAATCACATCGTCCGCCACCGTCGCATTGACGATGACTTCGCCGATGTACGGGTTGCCATCGAAGCCGATGTAGCTGACCGTCAGATAGGCGAGCTCGGCCTCGCTCACCGGACACGCCTCCTGCCAACTCGACCGGGCGAGCACGTCCGCCGGCACGGGTCCCGAAGTCGATTCGAAGCTCGAGCCACCGCGACCCAGGTAGGTGGTGGGGGCAAACCGACGATCGATCAACTCGAACGGCGTGGGCCGGATCTCGCCGAAACCGTCGGGCCGGAGAGGAAGCGGCCGCTGCCCCAGCCACTCCGGCGCCGTCAGCGATCCGCGTCCGGGTCGATCGACGCGCACCGGCGGGCGCGGGGCGAGTCGATCGGGATCGGCCTGCTCGGCCACCAGTACGTCGACCTCCACGTCGGCGAGGGCGGGCGCCACAGGGACGGGAGCGTCGGTGGTCGAGGTGGGCTCGAGGATCTGCGAATCGGCCGGCGCACCGCAGGCTGCGATGCCCAGCAAGACCACCAGTGCGAGGGTCCCCCGTGTCACGATGATCAATGTACCGCACCCGCGGCTCAGGGCTCGGGGACATTCCCCATGGACAACTCGGGGATCGGGTCGCCATGATGACGGCATGGACGCCTACCCGAACCACTCCTCCACGGCCTCCGCCTCGCGACGCGAGAACCTGTTGACCAGCCTGTTCGCCACGTGGCTGATCGTCGGGCTCTTCGTCGATGGCTGGGCCCACAACAACCTGGCCGAACTCGAGACCTTCTGGACACCGTGGCACGGGTTGTTCTACTCCGGCTTCGCCGCAACCGCCGCCTGGGTCGTGTGGATGGTGAGGAAACGCCTCCACACAGGTGCGTCGTTGAGCGAGTCGATCCCGATCGGATATCGTCTTTCGATCGTGGGTTTGGCCGTCTTCGCCGCGGGAGGGATCGGCGACGCCATCTGGCACTCCCTGTTCGGGATCGAGACCGACGTCGATGCGTTGTTCAGTCCCACCCACATCCTCCTCGTGACAGGGATCATGCTGATCGTGACCGGGCCCGTCCGTTCGATGAGCGTACGGTTCCCGTCCCGTCGGGTTCCTCGCGGCGAATTCCTCCCCGCCGGTATCTCGATGACACTCGGCCTGCTCCTGGTCTCGTTCTTCACGATGTACTCGTGGGCACCCACCAGTGGCATCTATCAGGTGCCGTTCGCTCCGAGTCGTTCCGGCGGGTTCGAAGCCGTCTTCGGAGTGCTGATGATCCTCGTCACGACGATCACCGTGAGCTCGGCGGTGCTGTGGATGGCCTCGAGGTGGCGGGTTCCGTTCGGCACGTTCACCGCCATGCTCGCAGCGATCGGTGTTCTCATGTCGGGAATGCTCGACGAGTTCTCCCAGCCATGGGAGATCCTGCCGGTCGTCGCCGCCGGATTGGCGGCCGATCTGCTCGTCCGCCGATTCGACCCGGCGCCTGCTGGGATGACCTCGTGGATGTTGTTCGGGGCGACGGTTCCGTTGGTGATGTGGGCCACGCACTTCTCGCTGTTCGCCTCGTTCCGTGACCTCGGGTGGACCGCCGAGTTGTGGAGCGGTGTTCCCGTTCTCGGTGCGATGGCGGGCGCAATGCTGGCGTATCTGATCGGCTACTCCCCGACCGGTGTCCCCGCCGGGAGCCAGGACTCCGAGGATGCGCTCTCACCGTCGTATCGTTGATGGATGCTCTTCGACTACAACACCGCCTCACCTGAATCGATCACCGAAGACGTGGACGAGATCCTCGTCCACGCCGACGCCCTCGTCGAGGAGGTCGTGTCGAGCGTCGACGCGCCAACCTACGACACGGTGCTCGGGCGCCTCGAGGACGTGGCCGCCATGACTGCCTCGTTGTTCGGACGGACCGGATTCATGGGATACGTACATCCCGACGAGGAGACCCGTACCGCCGGTCAACAACTCGAGGAGCGGATCTCGAAGTGGGGCATCGAGATCTCGTTTCGACCGGAGTTGTACCAGGCGGTCCGGACCTTCTCGGAGACCGATGAGGCTGCCGCCCTGGCAGGCGAGAAGGCCAGGCTGCTGGCGTTCACCCTGCGCGACTTCCGCAAGGCCGGGCACGAGCTCTCGAAGCCTGATCAGGCGCGTCTCAAGGAGCTCAGCAACCGGTTGGTGGAACTGGGTACGCAGTTCGAGAAGAACATCGCCGATGTCGACGACACGCTCGTCGTGACCAGGGCCGATCTCGCCGGCTTGCCCGACTGGTACGCCGATGCGCTCGAACCCACCGAGGACGGCGAACGTCTCCAGATCACGATGGCCTACCCCCATGTCATGCCGTTCATCCAGAACGCCTCGCGACGGGACCTTCGTGAGGCACTGATGTTCAAGTTCAACAACCGCGCTCGTGAGATCAACCGTGTGATCCTCGCCGAGGCAGTCGAGATACGCCAGGAGATCGCCGAGCTCTTCGGTCACGACTCGTGGGCACATCACGTACTGGACGAACGCATGGCCGAGAATCCCGAGAACGTCTTCGACTTCTACGACACCCTGCGCGAGCCTCTTCAGGCAGCCGCACGTGAGGAGATCGCCCGGATGACGGACCTGCTACGTCGGGACACCGGGGACGACTCCGCCATCCTTCAGACGTACGACTGGCAGTACTACGACACGCTGCTGCGCAAGACCGAATACGGAGTGGATCCGAACGAGGTGTCTCAGTACTTCGAGCTGTCCAAAGTCCTCGACGGGATGTTCGAGATCACCGGTGAAGTGTTCGGCCTCACCTACGAGCGCGTAGAAGCACCGACCTGGCATCCCGAGGTGATCGCCTACGCGATCCACGACGCTGCATCGGGAGACTCGATCTCACACTTCTACATGGATCTGTTTCCCCGGGAGGCAAAGTTCACGCACGCTGCAGCCTTCCCACTCGTCCCGGGCCGCAGGCTCGATCACGGCGGCTATCAGCACCCGGTCTCGGCCATCGTCGCCAATGTCACGAAACCCACCGACGAGCGGCCTTCGCTCCTGCAGCATCAGGAGGTGGAGACGCTGTTCCACGAGTTCGGGCACATCCTCCATCAGACGCTCACCAAGGCCGAGTTGGTGAGATTCTCGGGGACCAGTGTGGAACGAGATTTCGTCGAGGCACCTTCCCAGATCATGGAGCATTGGACGTGGAAGCCGGATGTCCTTCAGCGGTTCGCCCGACACCACGAAACCGGTGAGCCGATCCCGGAGGATCTCGTCGACCGGCTCGTGGCCGCCAAGAACCTGAACATCGCGTTGAAAAAGCTCAGACAGATGACCTACGGCACGCTCGACATGAACCTGCACGGCCCGAACAGCGACCGCGACCTCGACCGAGCGCTCAGAGACGCAAACGCGATCTCGCTGCTCCCCACCCACGAAGGAACGTTCTTCCCGTCGAGCTTCGGCCATCTCTTCGGGTACGACGCCGGGTACTACGGGTACCTCTGGAGTGAGGTGTACGGCGACGACATGTGGAGCCGATTCGAGGAGGAGGGATACACCAATCCCGAGGTCGGCGCCGATTACCGGCGCGAGATTCTCGAAGCCGGTGGGGCCCGGGACGGGATGGAGCACCTGAGGGCGTTCTTGGGACGCGAACCCGACAACACGGCCTTTCTCGCAAACATCGGCATCGAGTGATCCACGTTTCGAATGAATGTTTAGCGCTAAACTGCACTCATCGAGGGCGTCACCCGCTGGATTCTTTACATCCACTTGACGGGTCGGCCCCGACTATGGGGGAACGTCTTCGGGCGAACCCGGGAAGAAATCCCGGAACCAGGGCGTTGATGCGGATGACCGGCCGACACCAAGGAGGCCCCGAATGTCAGACACAACCATGAAAGGGCGCACCATCAAAGGGGTTGCCCGCCCGTCGAAGGATTTCGGTGACGGACGTACGTGTATCCAGGACGGGTGCATCACCAAGCTGAGCAGATACAACAAACGGGACCACTGCTACCTGCACGCTCCTGTCAAGTATCCAAGGGTGCGCGGGAGAATCGTCCCCGAGAGCTCTTGATCGACAACCTTCGGAGCCGCTGGCGAGTTCGGTTCTCTCCCTCTCCCTCTCCCGCCATGCTCTGATCCCAGGATCCCGGCCCAACACACGGCCGGGATCCTGTTTGTTTGCTCGGGCTGACGCCCTCACGCTCGATGCTCGCTCGCTGGCGCTCGCGATGCCAACAGCGCCAATGCGAAGCGAGGCTCACGGCTTCAGGCTGGAGTTGACCCCACCCCTAGGGGGGTGGTATAGTCTGATCATGAAGCAACAGCACAAGACATCGGCGCTCAACCGGCTGAAGACGGTACGCGGGCATCTCAATGCGGTGATCGAGATGGTCGAGGAGGAGAAGTACTGCCCGGACATCATGAAACAGGTGTCCGCGCTGCAAGCCTCGCTCGAGAGGGTCAATCGTGTGCTGTTGCAGAACCATCTCGAGACCTGCGTCACGCACGCAGTCTCGGAGGGTCGGACGGCGGAGATCGTCGATGAGTTGCTCGAGACCATGAAGTACACCGCGGCCGTGACGGGGCCCGGACCATACGAACTGGAGACACCATGACCACCACGACCTTGAGCGTCCCCGACATCTCTTGCGGGCACTGCAAGTCGTCGATCGAAGGCGCCGTTGGAGAGCTCTTCGGCATCGACAGCGTCGAGGTCTCGATCGAAGCCAAGACCGTCGCCGTCTCCTTCGGCGACGACGTGAAGCTGGAGGCGATCGTCGAGGCCATCGAGGAGCAGGGCTACGAGGTCGCATAGAGCTGACGTCCCTCCTCACAGACCAATGCCAGACACCACCACCCAGCCAGAGACCCTGACCTTCGAGGTCGACGGGATGACATGCGCCGCATGTGCCAACCGGATCGAACGCGTCCTCGGCAAGCAGGACGGTGTCGAAACGGCGGTGGTGAACTTCACCGGCGCCGAGGCCAAGGTCCGATCCGATGCGGTGATCGACCCCGAGTCACTGCGCGTGGCGGTGAAGAAGATCGGGTACGACATTCGTGTCGTCGCCGAGGGCGAGGAGCGCCAATCGCTGGTCGCCAAATACTCCGAAGAAGAACAAGTCCAGTGGCGGCGCTTCTGGATTGCTCTTGCGCTCAGCGCACCGCTCATGGCCCTTGCCATGCTCGGCCCGGCGACGCTGTGGAACGAGCTCGTCCAATTGGCGCTGGCCACGCCGGTCGTATTCTGGATCGGAGCGCAATTCCACCTGGTCGCCGCCAAGCAGCTCCGATCGCTCGGCGCCTCGATGGACACACTCATCTCGCTCGGCACCCTCGTCGCCTGGACGTATTCGGTGTGGGCGATCTTCGCCGAAGAAGCAGTGTTCTTCGAGACGGCGGCGATGATCATCACCCTGATCACGCTCGGGCGAGCCTTCGAGGCGAGAGCGAAAGGCCGGGCATCATCGGCCATCACGGCCCTGCTCGATCTCGGCGCCAAGGAAGCCCGGGTGATGCGAAACGGTGAGGAGAGGACCATCGCCATCGACCGGGTGCTCCCCGGAGACCTCCTCGTGGTGCGGCCCGGAGAGAAGATCCCGACGGACGGAGTCATCGTCTCGGGGATGTCGTCACTCGACGAGTCGATGCTGACGGGTGAGTCGATCCCAGTGGACAAGACTGAGGGCGACGCGGTCTACGGGGCGACCGTCAACCAGCAGGGCAGGCTCGAAGTCCGCGCCACTCAGGTGGGATCCGACACCGCGCTCGCTCAGATCGTCAAGCTCGTCGAGGACGCCCAGGCGTCGAAGGCCCCAGTACAGAAGCTCGCCGATCGGATATCAGCCATCTTCGTGCCGACCGTCATCACCATCGCCCTCATCACATTCGGAGTTTGGATGGCAGTCGGAGACTCCACCGCCGAAGCGATCCAGGCCGCGGTCGCGGTGCTGATCATCGCGTGTCCGTGCGCACTCGGGCTCGCGACGCCCACGGCGATCATGGTCGGGTCTGCCCGCGGGGCCGAGCTCGGCGTGCTGTTCAAGCAGGCCGACGTGTTCGAACGCTCCCGAGGCATCGATCGGGTCCTCTTCGACAAGACGGGGACGCTCACGACCGGAGTCATGAGCCTCACCGACGTCGAAACCGACATGGACCAATCGGAGTTCCTGCTCCTTGCCGGATCACTCGAAGCAGCGTCCGAGCATCCGGTGGGAAGAGCGGTCGCCCTGGGCGTCGAAGAGCGCGACATCGAGCTCGTCGCTGTGGGCGACTTCGAGGCCGTCTCGGGTCATGGCGTCATGGGCACCGTCGACGACCGGCGTGTCGTGATCGGGAAGCCCAAGTTCTTGGCAGACCGCGGCGTGATGATCCCCGCAGCGATCACCGATGCACTGGACCGAATCGAATCGGCCGCACGAACGGCCTTCGTCGTCGGTGTCGACGGCCAGGCGGTGGGTGTCATCGGCGTCGCCGACGAGGTCAGGGAGAGTTCGGCGTCCACAGTGTCATCTCTGGCGAACGCCGGAGTTCACGCCACCATGATCACCGGTGACAACGAGCGCACAGCCGAGTCGATCGCCGCCCAGCTGGGAATCGCCGACGTCGTCGCCGGCGTGCTACCGGGCGGCAAGGCGGACGAAGTCGAGCGGTTCCAACGCCGTGGCGACACGGTCGCGTTCGTCGGTGACGGGATCAACGATGCCCCGGCGCTCACCCGCGCCGATATCGGCATGGCTGTCGGCACGGGAACCGATGTGGCGATCGAGGCCGGCGACATCGTGCTGATGTCGGGCAACCCGGCACTGGTCGACACGTCGATCAGATTGGCGACGAAGACGTTCAAGACGATCCGGGAGAACCTGTTCTGGGCCTTCTTCTACAACACCGCGGCGATCCCGCTGGCGGCATTGGGGCTCTTGAACCCGATGATCGCCGCAGGGGCGATGGCGTTCTCTTCGGTCTCGGTCGTGACCAACAGCCTTCGGCTACGACGCTGGGACCCGGACCGCCGCTGACATCACCCGGCGTACTGCATCTCCCTGCGGTACTTCTTCCAATCCGACGCCTTGGTCGACCACGCCACGTCGGTGACGATCTGGCCGATCCCGACCAAGACGATCAGGCCGGTGACCCATGCGGGCACACCGATCACGATCGCCGGACCCAAGGCGAAGAACGGAATCGCCTTCGTCACGATCGCCCCCGAGGCATGCATCCACGCCCGTGACTTTGCAGGCGCGGCGAGATAGGTTGCGTAGTCGACCTTCACGCCCGGCTGAGGGCGAGCCAGCGAGCCGACGAACCAGTGGGTGAACTTCATACCGACCGCCCGCCCGATCACCAGGTGAGCCAGACCGTGGGTCGTCACCAGCGTGATACCCGTGCCGGCGAGGAGGAAAAGGCCGGCCCAGAGCTCGGTGGCGTCGTAAGCCGCCCAGACCAGCCCGAGCCCGATCAGCGTCCCAACGACCATGACCGCCGTGCCCAGTCCTGCAGGCACTGTGAACAACGCCCACGCCTCGAATGCGCGGCGGTCGAGGGCGGCGATCCGCTGTCCGTACGACCCCACAAGTGAGCGGTCTCGCTTCACCGCACCTACCGCAGACCAGAAGCCGGTCCCCGACAGTCCGGAGCCTGCCTCCACCGATTCTTCCGCTCGATCGAGCCTGCGTTCGATCTCTGATGGCTCCAAGCTGTTCCCTCCTGTGGCCTCGAACGCTACACCGCTGCCATCGGCCGGTAGGTTGCTGGCATGAGTGTCAGAGTCCAGATCTACACGGCGCAAACCGCTGATGAGGCGGTCAGGCTGGCAGAGCTGGGAGTGGAACATGTGGGGATCACGCCGACCCGGCTCGGGTTGCCCGGAGAGGTCGGCATCGGCGTTGCTCGCGCAATCCGGGACGCACTTGTCGGGTCTGCCCGGTCGGTGGCTCTGAGCGTCGCAACCGACCTGTCACAGATCATCGAGATGATCGAATCGGTACGACCCGACATCGTGCACCTGTGCGCCCCGCCCGGGACGCTCGGGCCCGAGGACGTGGCGGTCTTGAGGAAGGAGATCGGCGACACGGAGATCATGCAGGCGGTGGCGGTGACCGGGCCCGAAGCAATCGACGTCGCCCGCGCCTTCGTCCCTCTCGTGGACTACCTGCTTCTCGACTCCGTCGGTCCCGGTATTCCGGGTATCGGAGCTACCGGCGCAACCCATGACTGGGGAATCAGCGCAGACATCGTCACGCAGGTAGATACCCGTGTCATCCTTGCCGGCGGGCTGTCCCTCGAGAACGTGTCTGATGCGATCAAACGGGTCCGACCATGGGGTGTGGATTCACTCACCCACACGAATCGCCCGCTCGCGTCCGGCGGGTTTCGCAAAGACCCCGGCCTCGTGGAGGCGTTCGTCGAGGCGGCACGAGGAGCCGACCCGGCATGACCGCAGTGGTGATCGGCGACGCCAACGTGGACCTCGAGATCCGGCTCCCCACCGGATTGCTGCCGACCCATGCCAATCCCGACCCCGAGATGTCCGGTGGCGGCTCGGCCGGCAACACCGCGGCGGCGCTCGCCCGACTCGATGTCCCCACCCGATTCGTCGGAGCGGTCGGCGACGACGCAGCTGGGAGGTTCGCCATCGACAGCCTCTCCGAGGCGGGAGTGGACGTCTCACAAATCGCAACCATCACCATCGATTCGACGGTGATGGTCATCGTGGTGGTCCCCCCGGACGGCGACCGCCTGATCTACGTCTGGCCACCTCGAGGGGGTGCCCATGCCTCACTCGACATCGGTCGGGCGATGGAAGCCCTCGATGACGCCGACTGGCTGCACGTCTCCGGCATCTGCCTCCGTGTCGCTCCCGCACGAGACGCCTTGCTCGCTGCCATGGACAGAGCGAGAACCGCACGGATCCCGATCTCCCTCGATCTGAACCTCCGCTTGGAGAACTGGGGATGGGAAGCGGGGTTCCGCGATGTCATCGTCGATGCGGTCGGCCGTGCCGACGTCGTGCTCGGTTCCGCAGCCGACGAGATCGCCGAACTGGGCGGTGCGTCCGACCCGGTCACCGCTGCGCGAGCCCTCGCCGGAGACGAGAGACTGATCGTGGCAAGGCTCGGACCCGGCGGCGCCATGGCGATCACCTCCCGGGAAGTGAAGGAAGCGACCGGCTTGGCGGTGGACGCAATCGACACGGTCGGTGCGGGCGACGCCTTCAACGCCGGGTTCATCGCTGCTCGAATCGAGCAGCGATCTATCAGCGAAGCTCTCGCTTGGGGCAACGCCGTGGCAGCATCGACGATCACCAGACGAGGAGCCCGATCGACGCCCAGCCGGAGCGAGATGGAAGCGCTGCTCGGCGACTGAGGCCGGTTCGGCCCACAACACACAGAGCCAATGCTCGCCTACTGAGGGCGGCTCAGCCGTCCTCGAGGAAGCGTTCGATCTCCTCGACCAGCAACTCGGCGGGATCCACGTTGTCGTCACCCGTCAGCGAGTGACTCTCCAGCTCCTGGACGTAATCGATGATCTCGCTGTCGGCGAGGGCATCGTCGACCTGTTGCCGGAACTCGGCCGAGGCAATGGTCAGCTCCGACGTGTCGATCCGCAGGTCCAGGACCTCCAGCACCTTGTCGAGGAGAGCCAGACCGCCGGGCGGGTATTCCTGGTTCGACAGATAGTGCGGAACCGCCGCCCAAACGCTCAGCGTCTCGAAGCCGGCGTCGTTGAGCACCGAGTTGAGCACGCCGACGATTCCCGTGGGGCCCTCGTATCCAGACGTGAAGAGCGAGTGGCGTTCGAGCAGATCCGGTCGCGACGAGGACCCTACGAGAGGCACAGGCAGCGTGTGCGGCACCTGACCGATGAACGCTCCCATGGTCACCGCAACTCCAACGCCGAGCGTGTCGAGGACGGTGACCACGTCCCGGGAGAAGGCTTTCCATCGGGTGTGGGGCTCGTGACCGGTGATGATGACCAGATCGCGTTCGGATCCGAAGGGTCGTACCGCCCAGACCTCGCAGTCGGGCCACCGGACGTCACGAGTCCCTTCATGATCGAGCTCGATCTCGGGACGGCGGACCTGGAAATCAAAGAAGTCGTCGGAATCGATGACCGCCAGACGGTCCGCGTCGAACTCGTCGATGAGATGGCGAACTGCCATCGACGACGACTCGCCGGCGTCGCCCCAACCCTCGAACGCCAGCAGGGCTATCGGGTCGCGGAGCGTTGGGCGTTGTTCCCAGACCAATCGATCCATGCCGTCAGGCTACCGAAGCGAACCGCATAACGGCCCGTCAAAGATGACGTTCGAGGAACAGCTCGGTTCGTTGCCAGGCCACATCGGTCAGGCGGGCACTGTGCTCCTCGACTCCCGGCTTGTAGAAGTCGACCGCTTTCGTCGGGTAGACGTGGAACGTGGCATCGAGTCCGAGATCACGGAGTTCGATCTCGGTCTTGGCGGCGTCGGGCGCTCCGGGTGGTTGCTCGCCGTCGCTCTGATGACTGAGATAGGCCGACTCCGAGAGCCGCCAGCCCACTCCGATCTCTGCCCACGGCGAATGCGGTCCGAAAGCCACCACCGATGTGACCCGCTCTTCGAGCCCGGCGATCCACATGGCGAGTGCACCACCGACGCCGAAACCGACGAGGCCGACGGTTCCCGACGCAGCGAATCCGCCTGCGATCAGAGTGTCGATAGCGCTCGCTACGAGCCGAACGACCTCGTCGGGATCGAGATCGATCAGGTCCCGGTCCTGCGTGAGCAGGTCCACCGCCAAGGCCGAATTCCCCAGTGTTGCAATACGGTCGGCGGCGTCGAGGACGTGATCGGCCAGGTGGTCTCCGACATCTGAGAAGACCACGACGGCATGACCGCGTTCGACCACGGGGGCGATGAAGTAGCCCTGCCGCCCGCCGCCGAGGTCCACCTGGTTGCCCTGGCGCCCCGACCACGGGACGGCCGGCTTGGTCTCGGTGCCCTCTTCGGGGTCCCCGCCCGAGTCGACGGCGGGCTCGATCTCGGCTTCCAGAGTCTCCTCGGCAACGCCGGCGTCGGCCGGATCCATCTCGGCCTCGACGGTCTGCTCGTCACCGACCTCTTCGGCCCTCTCTTCCACCCGTTCTACCACTTCGTCCCCCGGGACGTCGTCGGCGAGTTCGACCTCGAAGGGCGCCCTGGTCGGCCTGGCAGGGGCAACGCGATTCCAGGGGAGATCGTCGTCGGTGTCCGCCGGTCCGACTCCGACCAGTGCCCTCACGGCTGCACCCGAACGTCCCTCTCCTGTCGAGAAGTGGTCGGCGCCGGCTCGCGCCACGTGCATCACGCTCCGTCCGTACTGACGCTCGATGGCCAGGCCCGCGCTCAGCGGCAACCCGCTGCCTTCGAGCAGCGCCATCCGATCCGACCTGAGAGTCTGCTGAGGGTGCTCAGCGACGCGGATCGCCCACTCGAGCGCATTCTCGAGTGCGTTGTCGGGTGTGGTCACCATGTTGACGAGGCCGATGGCATGCGCTTCGGCGGCGTCGACGGCCCGACCGGTGAGGATCAGTTCCATCGCCAAGCCATGACCGATGAGCCGTGGCAGTCGCTGGGTGCCACCGTCGATCAGGGGCACCCCGAAGCGGCGTTCGAAGCACCCGAAGGTCGCGTCGGACGAGGCCACGCGAAGGTCACACCACAGGGCCATCTCGAGCCCACCAGCGACGCAATACCCCTCGATCGCCGCAATAGTCGGCTTCCCAACGTTCGTCCTGGTGAATCCGAGCGGGCCGACTTCGGTGTCCTCCAAATCGAAGGACTTGAGGTCGGCCCCGGCCGAGAAGTGCCCCCCTGCGCCGTAGAGAATGCCGACGTACGCGCCGTCGTCGCCATCGAATCGCCTCCAGGCTGCGCTCAGGGCGCGGGCGGTCGCCAGATCAACTGCATTGCGACGGCCGGGACGATCGATCGTGATGATCGCAACTCGGTCCTTCAGCTGATAGGTGACGCTCATCGAGTGAATCCCCGCTTCGTAAGCATCAACAGGATGGCAGACATCCAGTGCGCGTCCAGGGATCTCGGGCATTTATCCTCGCGTCGAAAGGAGAGCCAATGGTCCGCTGGCTACATCTGGTGTCGGCCTCCGTGTGGGTTGGAGGTCTGGTGACGCTCGGAGCCCTCGTCGCCGCCGTCCGTCGCGAGGGTGTCGACCGATCGGTGCTCCAGGTCATGGCGCGGATGTTCGGTCGCGTTTCGTGGACTGCGATGGGTGTCGCGTTCCTGACCGGGGTGTGGATGTCCATCGACTTGATCGGAGAGCCGGCCCTGGCGGTCAAGCTCGCCACCGTCGTCGTGACCGCCGGCCTTGCCGCCTACCACCAGATGGCTGCGGCCAATCAGACTCCCCGCACGCGCGGCATCTTCCAGGGCCTCATCCTGCTGTCTTCTCTCGGAATCGTCGCTGCCGCAGTGGCTCTCTGAACCGGTGTTCTCCGAGCCCCGGGTTTTGGCGCGCGTTTCCGAGGCACGGCCCGTGATACGCGAGAAGACCGGCCTCCCGGCCGGTCTTCTCATCGGATCACTTGCGCTTGTGGCGATTGGCCTTGAGACGCTTGCGATACTTGTGCTTGGACATCTTCTTGCGGCGCTTCTTGACGAGCGAACCCATGTGTCACCTCTCTGAGTGATTCTTCGACGACCCGACGGCGACGAAATCAATCGTGCCGGGGCTGTTCGAAACCTTGCGGAGCAGCCGGACGGTCTGCGAACAGCGCTCAAGACCGGTCCGGGCGCTCACGGTACCGAGCATGCGACCGTCAGGTCAAACCGCCCCATGCACGGCAACGGCTGGAGCAGTGACCGTGACCGAATCCTCGAGCATCGAACGAAGGTGCTCGATCACCTGCTCGCGATCAGTCGTCTCGACGAACGCGATGACCGATGGGCCTGCACCCGACCAGGCAGCGTGCACGGCACCGGCATCGACCGCCGCGCGGATGCGCTTCGCCACTTCGGGCACAAAGGCGTTGCGTGGAGCCTCATGGATCTCGTCTCCACCAGCGGCGCGGATCAGGTCGATGTCGCTTGCCAGCAGGCCGGCTACCAGCGAGGTTGCCCGAGCCACACTCGAAACCGTCGCACCCCTCGAATACGAGGCCGGAAGAACCATCCGCGCCTTTCGGGTCGACAACGACTCTGCGGGGACCAGCACGAGCGGAGTGAAGCGGGGATTCCATGGCAACCGATGAGGCACCCCGAGGGCGTCGACCAGCACGAATCCCCCGTAGACCGCAGCAGCCGCATTGTCCGGATGTCCCTCCAATTCGGATACGAACTCGAAGAGCCGCTCGGTCGGATGAGCCTCCCCGACCGCACGCCATGCAGCGAGCGCGCCGGCGGCGAATGCGGCCGACGAGGAACCGAGGCCTTTCCCGATCGGAATCGAACTCGAGACCGATATGGTCAACGGCCGATCTTCGCCGACGGCGAGCCGAGCAGCCGCCAGGACCGCGTCTTCGGATTCGGGGCCTTCCATAGGCTGATCGCCGGCGTGGGTTATCGACCACTCGTCCGAACGCTCCGCTCGAACGACGCAGCGGATCTCGAGCGCAAGCCCCAGGCAGTCGAAACCGGGCCCAAGGTTGGCAGAAGACGCGGGTGCAGACGCCTCAGCCACAGTGGTTCTCATGCGGCAGCAGTCTATTGAGGGGACCTCAGACGTCCAGAACGCGCACCTCATCACGCTCCACTTCGCCACCCACGTGGACTCCGTCGGGGTCCCATGTGAGTTCGATCCGCGATGGATAGCCCATCTCCTGTCCCTGATGGATCACAACAGAGCCCGACGGCTCGCCTCGCGCGCACATCGTTGCTGCAAATGCCACGGCCGCACTCCCGGTGGCGGGGTCTTCGACGACACCGTGCTCTCTGGCGAAGAACCTCGCCCGGATGCGTTCGCCGCGCTGCTCCCATGCCCACACATATACGAAACCGTCGTTGGGCGGACGTCCGATAACGCTCACATCCTGAGGCGATCGGAGTTCGAGCACGAGGTACGGAAGCGGCATGGCCACCTCGGATGCATGTACTGCGCCCATCTGCTCGCCGGCATCGGAGGATGGCACCGACACCGTCTGATCGAAAGGTGGATCGATCCAGGTGGCAAGGCCGACGTTTCGAATCGCCACGTCGCCGACGCCGCACTCGATGCAGTCAGGGCCCCCCGGTCCCATCCGGGTCAGAACCCAGGCGGCACCGACCAGCGGATGGCCGGCGAACGGCAGCTCGGTGGCCGGGGTGAAGATCCGCGCATACGGCTTCCCTCCCTTTCGCCAATCGAGGAAGACGGTCTCGGAGAAGCCGAGCTCGGTGGCGATGGACTGCATGCCATCACTGGTCAGTCCGGTCACGTCGGGGATGACACCGAGATGGTTGCCACCTTCGCCGTAGCGCGTGAAGACCCGCAGTACGTAGCAGTGCCTCATGAGTTGAAACCTAGCCGAGGGCAGAAAACCCGCGGGGCGGTACCCGTCGCGCGCACAGGTACCCTCGCGAAATGATCGAAGCTCTCGGCCTGGATTCACTGTTCGCAGAGATGATCTTCGCCATCGGCTTGGCAATCATCATCGGAAACGCCTACGCCTTCTACCAGCACCGGCGCGGAGTGCGACCCGACGATGTCGACGAAGACGCTCGGTTCAACACGGGCCGAGTCGTCTTCCTGAGCATCGTCGGCGTGCTGATGGCGACCTGGGGAGGAATCAGCATCTTCGGCTGATTCCACAGATGCGGATCGCCCCCCGGCTGGGTAACCTGGCGGAACGCCCGCGGGTGTAGTTCAATGGCAGAACATCAGCTTCCCAAGCTGAATACGGGGGTTCGATTCCCCTCACCCGCTCAGTACCGATTGCGGGGACTGAATCCCCGTACACCCCAGCTCCACGCCCCACAACCTCGATTGTCGCGTGGAGCCTGGGTCGGCGCTCAGCTCAGGGAGTGTGTTCGCTGGTCTCGATTTCGAGTTCGCCATCTTCCCACTCGGCTTCGAACTCGGATACGAGCGTGGCGCTCACGAACCTCACCCGGACCCGCTCGGGACCGGTGTCGCGGAGTTCGGTCGTGAACCCGGCCTGCGGGATCGCCGACACGAAAACGACCTCTTCGGGTGCAGAGCTGATGGTGACTGAACCACCGGGCATCGAGTAGCTCGATGTCGTCGGATTCGACGGGGGGGCCGTTGTGGTGGTCGTCTGAGGTGCGGCAGTGGTGGTTGTGGCCGACGGAGCCGTCGTCGTGGTCGTCGCGGGTGGAGCGGAAGTGGATGACGTCTGCAGGCTTGCAGACGGAGCCCGTGTCGTGCTCGTGGTCGTCGAGGCGTCAGACGAGGTGGTGGACCGGATCGTTGTCGACGAGGATCGTGGTGCGTCCGTTCGCTCTTCTACCTCAGGATCGACGACCACAACCGTCGGATCGGGTGTGTCTGCATCGAGCGCGACAATCGTGGTTGGGATGACGGCGCCCGGCTGGATGACACGATCTCGCACTTGAGAGACCGCCACCCAGGAGAGCGCAAGCGCAGCAATGGCGGCGAGACTCCACAGACCGGCGAACTTCACCCACGTTGGCATGCCTTCATTATCTCCCGTATCGAATCTCGCGCCAGTTCGCAGATGGTTAGGAAAACCTCAAGTAGGACCTGCATCGGTCCACTGGTCCGATCGAGGTATACGATGATCGGCGATGTCATCGATCCTCATCGTCGAAGACGAGTTCTCGATTCGAAACGCCCTCACCTCGTTCCTCGCCGGAGCGGGTCACTCGGTGGAGGCCCTCGCCAACGGTATGGAGGGGGTCCAGCGCGCCGTCCAAGGCGAACTCGATGTGGTCGTGCTCGATCTGGGTCTCCCAGACATCGACGGTTCAGAGGTCTTGAAGATGATCCGAGCAGTCAGCACGGTGCCGGTCATCGTTGCGACGGCGCGCGACGAGGAGGAAGAGATCATTCGGATCCTCAAGAGCGGCGCCGACGACTACGTGGTCAAGCCATTCTCCGGCGCGCAGCTGCAAGCCAGGATCGAAGCGATCCTTCGACGATCCGGCTCGGAGCCGACTCAAGGTCCGATCTCGATCGGTCAACTGACGATCGATACGGAACGGCGAACCGTCACGATCAGCGGCGAGTCGGTCGACCTCACCCGCAAGGAGTTCGACTTGCTGGCATACCTCGCAAGTCGGGTCGGTGTGGTCGCCTCGAAGCGAGAGCTGCTCGCAGAGGTGTGGCGTCAGCCGTACGGCGGCGCAGACAAGACGGTCGACGTCCACCTCTCGGTGTTGCGACGAAAGCTGGGCGAGACTGCGGCTGAACCCCGATACATCAGGACCATCCACGGTGTCGGCGTGAAGCTGGTGGACCCAGATTCGTGAGGCGCTGGCTCATCTTCTACGCGCTGTCCGTGACGTCCATCGTCATCGTGGCGTTCCTCATCCCGCTGGCCATCCTCATCAGAGACCTGAGCGCAGACCGGGCGTTGAGTGCAGCCGAGCGTGAGGCTCAGGCGGTCGCACGGTTCGTTGCCACCACACCCGACGATGGCTTTGGTGCCCTCGAGGCCTCGTTGGTGTCTATCGATCGGATCTCGGTGGTCGTTCCTGACGGAACCGTTCTCGGCGCCGAGCTACCGAGCAACATCGACCTCGATGCCGCCCAGACACGAGTGCAGGCCTACCGACAGCCACTCGCCGACGGGGAGGCGGTGGTCGTCCCGGTGCTCAGGACCGCCGACGAGGTTTGGGTCGTGGTCGTGGATGTCCCAGAGGAGGAGCTGACCGAGAACGTTGCGACCGCGTGGATCATCCTTGGCGGGCTCGGCTTGTCGATGATGGCGCTCGCCCTGGTCGCAGCCGACCGTATCGGGCAGGCGGTGATCCGCCCGGTCAACGACCTCGTCGACGCGACCCATGAACTCGGCAGAGGGAATCTGGACGTTCGCGTCGCACCCGCCGGGCCCCGTGAGCTGGAGGAAGTCGGCTCGGCCTTCAACACACTCACCCAGCGCGTGGTTTCGTTGATGAACCGGGAGCGGGAGAGCGCTGCGGATCTCGCCCATCGCTTGCGCACTCCCCTGACGGCGCTGAAGCTCGACATCGAGGCGATGTCGCAGCATGTCGATGTCTCGAAGCTCCAACAGGATGTCGACGATCTCGAACGAGTGACCGGCCGGATCATCGCAGATGCCCGGCGGCCGCTTCGGAGCGGCTCGACGTGCGATCTGGTACCGGTTGTTTCAGAGCGAGCCACCTTCTGGGGATACCTGGCCGAGGATCAGGAGCGGAGCTGGGACATCCACATCGACGCCGACTCGCACACGATCGGAACGTCATCAGACGACGTCGAGGCGGCTCTTGACGCCGTCATCGGGAACATCTTCGCTCACACACCATCGGGGACCGGCTATCGAATCCGCCTCACAGCAGCGAACGGTCTTGCACAACTGACCGTCTCCGATGACGGTCCCGGCATCGCTGCGCCCGAACTGCTCCGGCGCGGAGCCAGCGGTGGCGACTCGACCGGGCTGGGCGTGGACATCGTGCGAACACTTGCCGAAGACATCGGCGGGAGTGCCGAGTGGACGTCGGGGCTCGCGGGTGGCACGACGGTTCGTCTCGAACTCCCCGCTGCGCCGACCACCTGAAGCTCTAGAGGTTTCCCTAACCCGTCGCTGAGGACCCCGAAACCCTCAACCGGTGATCGTGTTGTCGTACAGCACGAACAGATGGAGGTTCGAACATGAAGAAGCGACTGGCAGTAGTGACCGCCGGGCTCCTCGCCGGACTGATGGCGCTGGGGACGGCGAATGCCCT
>JAHEIN010000293.1 GCA_024639335.1 bacterium
GGCATCGGCTACATGGAGGAGACGTGGACGTCGATCTTCTTCCGCGACCAGCGTTTGGGCGCCATCGGTGGCGGATCTGACGAGACGATGCTCCAGGTTCTCGCCCGGATGGACGGCTACTGGGTGTGACGCGTCGGCTGGCCGCGGTCCCGTGAGCTCGATAGGAATGGCGTCGAGTGCCTCATGCTCGCCTCAGGTTCGATCGAGGAACTCGAGGGATCGCTCCACGACGAGATCGGTGGCGGCGGGGTCGTAGGACGGAAGCGAACTGTCGAGAAACAGATGGGTGCTCCCGGGATATGTGTAGACCGCTCCGAGCTCGGGGCCGATCGTGTCGACGAGCTCACGGGCGGCATCGAGGTCCCCTTCGTGGGCGAAGAATTCGTCGTCGTCCATGCCATGAATCTGCACCGGAACACCTTCCGGCCACGGCCCGAACGCCCAGTCGCCGGTGATCGGAACACACGCCTCGTAGAGCAGCGCACCCCGAGCGCCGGGCCTCGTCTGCGCGAATCGCTGAGCCGGCATCACACCCATCGACATGCCTGCGAACACGAGTTCGGTCGTGCGCTCTGCGACAGCCTGGTCGGCCAGGTCGACGATCACGCTTTCACCGATGCTCCTTCTGATGGCGAATCCATCTTCGAGCGTGAGGGCAGTCTTGCCGCCGTAGAGGTCGGGCGTGTGAATCGTATGACCGGCTGCCGCCAGCCGATCTGCGAAGGCCCTCACGCCGTCGGTGAGGCCGAGCACGTGGTGGAACAGAATGACGTCGGCCATGTGGCACCGGACCTCGATGTCGTCGAATGCTCCGAATGTACCCCAGCGAGCGGTCGCAGGGCGACAGGAATGGTTCAGCCGGTCGCCGCGACCGGTTCTGAGCGTTCCGAGCGCTCTTTGCGCAACGCCCAGAGTCCGATCAGGGCCGCGGAACCGATCAGCCCAGCGGCGATGGCGAACGTGAACTTGAGGCCGTCCACCTGGACCGCGCCGCTCGCCGATGCAGCATTGCTTCCCGGCACGGGCTCGGTCGACATCGCCAGGACGCGGCTTGCCCATACCGAGCCGAGCACGGCGATCCCGGTGATCTGACCCAGCAACCGGGTCAGGTTGAGCAGCCCGCCGCCGACGCCGGAATACTCGCGTGGGATCGAGCCCATGATGGCGCTGTTGTTGGGGGATTGGAAGATGCCGACGCCGGCGCCGAGGGGTACGGCGATCAACACGTAATGCCACCAGGTGGTCTCGGTCGAGACGAGCTGGAAGGCGAGATACACGCTGGTGAGGATGAAGAGGCCGCTCAGCGTGAGCGAGCGGATCCCCCACCGATCCGACAGCGTGCCCGAGATGGGGGCAACGATTCCCAGCACCAGCGGTCCGGCGCCGAGCAGCAAGCCGACCTGTCCGATCTCGAAGCCGAGCACACCTTCGAGATAGAAGGGGAGGAGAAAGAACGTCGCCGAGAGGGCTGTGAACACCAAGAAGCCCGACACGACAGACACCGACAGCAGAGGGTTTCGGAAGAGCCGGAGCTGGATCATCGGGCTCTCGGTGGCGAGCTCGACTCGAACGAAGATCGCTGCCAGGACGAAGAAGGCGGCGAGCAGTGTCAGGATCAGCCAGTGGTCGAATCCCCGCTCCTGGCCCAATGTCAGCGCCAGGGACAGCGACAGCAGACCGGAGCTGAGCAGTCCCGCCCCCAAGAAGTCCATCGTCTGGCCGGGAACCGGCGGCACGTCGGGGATGTAGCGGACGGCGAGGATCGTACCGATGATCCCGACGGGCAGGTTGACGAGGAAGATCGAGCGCCAGTCGAACGCCTCGATCAGGATTCCTCCGATGACGGGACCGGTCACGATCCCGAGCGAGACCGCAGTCCCGATGTAGCCGAGGGCCTTGCCGCGTTCGGTCGGCGGAAACGACTCGGTCAGGATCGATATCCCGAGCGCCAAGACCATCGTGGCGCCGACGGCCTGGACGACGCGAAAGGCTATGAGGAACCCGACGGTCGGAGCGAACGCACACAGCACCGACGCGGCGGTGAAGGCGATGAACCCGGCGTTGTAGATC
>JAHEIN010000021.1:0-13711 GCA_024639335.1 bacterium
GTGACGTCGCGTCGGAGCAGCTTCATCAGCACGATGCCATCGAAGTTGGACTGGTGGTTGAACATGAAGACGCAGGGGCGGTGCGCCCAGAGGTGCTCTTCGCCACGGACGTCCATCCTCACGCCTGCGAGCGAGGTGGCGTAGTCACCCCAGGTCGACAGCGTCAGGTTCACGCCGAGTCGCGTGGACCCGTTCAGGAAGCCCGTGAGCAGTCCGGCAGTGGCGGCTGGGATCACCGACGACTGAGCCAGGACTGTCCTCAGGACCTGGGCACGGGTCGGGCGGCCGCGACTGTCGAAAGAGGCTTCGGTCCACCCCTTCGACTTCGCCACCTTGGCGAGCTTGCGGTCCGGATTGAGCGGTTGAGGGTGGCCGACGGCCTCCAGGAGCGGCAGGTCCTCATACCCGTCGGTATAGAAGAAGGCGTTGGCCAGATTCAGGCCGTTCGACGCTGCGTACTCCAAGGCCGCGGCGGCCTTGCCCGGTCCGTAGACCACCGGCTGGGTGACGTCTCCAGTCACGAGGCCCTCGGAGTCGACCGCCAGATGGTTGCAGATCACGTGGTCGACGTCGAGATCCTCGGCAACATGACGAACCTGGAAGTCGTTGGCCGCAGAGACCAGCACGACCCGATGCCCGCGAGCACGATGGTTGGCGATGATGGTTCGGGCTTCGGGATACACCCAGGAGGCGATCTGGTTGCGATACACCGACTCGGCGACCGCGGCGACGTCGCCGACCGGCGTCCCGGCGAGTGCCCTCGTGGATGCTTCCAGGAGTTCGACGAACTCGGCGCGTCCGAGTTGGTAGCGAAGTGCGACAGCGCCGACGCCGATGTCCGATGCAGCGGGCTTCTTCATCCGCTCGAGCGCGAACGCGAACGCCGTGAAACCCGATACGAGCGTTCCATCCATGTCGAAGAAGGCCACGGTCTCGCGTCCGTGCGGGGCGGCGGCTATCTCGTCGAGCAATGCGGCAGGTATCACGTCAGGAAGCGTAGATGAGCACGGCTCAAATGAGCTTGGAGAGCACGAGAACGCTCTTGGTCCGTTCTGCGCTCGGATGGTTGCGGATCGACTCGATCAGGGGCTCGAGATCGGCGGGTGATGCGCACCGCAGGTGAATGAGGGCATCGGCTTCGCCGGTCACGGTGTACGCAGCGATCACCTCAGGGATGTCCTCGACCATCGAACGGATGTGGGCAGGCCCGGTCTTCCCCCGACAGAAGAGCTCCACGAGAGCTTCGGTCGCAGACGGTTGCTCGATTCGGGCGTGGTAGCCGGTGATCACGCCATCGTGTTCCAGCCGGTCGACCCGGCGCTTGACCGCCGGTGCCGAGAGACCCACCTCGGTTCCGATCGCAGTGAACGATGAACGTGCCGATTGCTGCAGATGCGCAATGATCTGCCGGTCGATTCCATCCATGCGCAAGATTGTAACGCAATTCGCATGCTTTGGGCATCGACCCCGTCGTCGGTCGCGGATACCCTTTCAGTGCTCCGAATCGTGAGGTCTTCCTTGAATCGCTATGTGATGTGCCGTCCCGAGCACTTCGACGTCGTCAGCACGTTGAACCCCTGGATGGACCCGTCCGTCCCGGTGTTCCGGAGCACCGCCATCGAGCAGTGGGAGCAGCTCGTCGATCTGTACGAGGACCTCGGCCACGATGTGGACCTCGTCCAGCCTGGTGTGGGTCTGCCCGACATGGTGTTCGCTGCGAACGCCGGCGTGGCGATCGACAACCGGATGATGGCTGCGGTGATGTGGAGTGCTGAGCGTCGCCCAGAAGAGGCGCACTACCGCAAGCACTTCGACCGCTCCGGTTTCGACGAGGTCTTCGTCCCCGAGCACGTCAACGAGGGCGAGGGCGACTTCCTGTTCACCGGCCAGGTCCTGCTGGCGGGAACCGGTTTCCGGACCGATCGACGCTCACACCGTGAGGCTCAGCGCTTCTTCGATATCGAGGTCGTCACCCTCCAGTTGATCGATCCACGGTGGTATCACCTCGACACCGCGTTGTTCTCCATCACTCCTGAGGTGGCGGTGTGGTACCCGGGTGCATTCGCCCCAGACAGCGCAGCTGAACTCCGTCGCCGCTTCCCGGACGGCATCGAGGCCACCGAGGCGGATGCGCTCGCATTCGGGCTCAACTCGACTGCCGACGTGCGCCACGTCGTCATGCCGGCCTCTGCCGGCGGTCTGGTCATGCGCGTCTCCGACGCAGGCTTCGCCGTGCACGCCATCGACCTCTCCGAGCTCCTCAAGGCCGGCGGCTCGGTCAAGTGCTGCACCTTGGAACTCAACTCCACCTGAGAGGCCGAAGGTCACGGGGCCAGGTGCTTTCTGGCGTTTCATGAACGTGACAACGGCCTGTTCGTGTGTCGGATCAGCCCGGAACCCTCTGCCGCGGAGGCACGATTCACCCAATGAACACCTGGCAATTCACAATACGAGGGGCTTTCAGTTGGACGAAAGCCGCGAAATGTCATATGGTGGGCCCCGAAGCGTGGGGTGAGACCCTCGTTTCTGGTCCATTTCTCGCTACCCCACGAAAGAGCCGATGACTCTCGCATCGTCCCGATACTCGTCCCCGCTCGTCGATGAGCGTGGACGTCTGACAACCGACCTCACGGCCCAATACCTCGACGAAATCGGACAGCACGAACTCCTCACAGCAGATGATGAGGTCGCGCTCGCCCAGACCATCGAGGCCGGCGAAGAGGCCGCCAAGAAGCTCGAAGCCGGCGTCGACGACCCCAAGGAGCGGGTCCGACTGCGCCGTCTCGTACGCGAAGGCCAGCGTGCCAAGGATCGTTTCGTGTCCGCCAACCTCAGGTTGGTGATCTCGAACGCTCGTAAGTACGCCTCGTCGAAGATCGAGCTGCTCGACCTCATCCAGGAGGGCAACCTGGGTCTGATCCGTGCCGTCGAGAAGTTCGATTGGCGCAAGGGCTTCAAGTTCTCGACGTACGCAACATGGTGGATCCGTCAAGCGATGACACGAGGAATCGCCATGCACAGCCGCACGATCCGGGTTCCGGTCCACATGCACGATCTGGAGCTCCAGGTCCGCAAGACGACGGCACGGCTCGAGTCCGAGTTCGGGCGGCCGCCGAGCGACGCAGAGATCGCCGAACACTCTGGGCTCGACCAGGAGCAAGTGCAGAAGGTCAGGGAGTTGGTGGGCACGGTGTCGATGGAGACACCGATCGGCGAAGACGGTTCTGCTGAGCTGGGAGACCTGATCCCGGACGAGGACACGCCGTCTCCCGAGGATCTCGCCACAGCCCGGGACGAGGCCGACCAGGTGCTCGCCGCCCTCGGCCATCACCTATCGGAGCGTCAGGCCAGGATCCTGATCTTCCGGTACGGGCTCGATGGCAACCCGCCCAGGACCCTCGATGAGATCGGCGAGATGTTCGATCTCACCCGGGAGCGCATCCGTCAGCTCGAGAAGCGTGCTCTTTCGAAGCTCCGTCACCCGTCGGTGTCCTTGCTGCGGTGATCGCGCATCATGGAATTGCCGGAAGGCCCCGCCGAGGCGGGGCCTTCTGCGTTGTTCTGTTCCGAAGCGCCCAGATCCGGTCGAAACCTGTCGACCGGGCTCGTGCGATTCGGGGTTCGCAGCCATTGAGGGAGTTGACGGCTGCTGGACGGCCGTTCCCCATGGTGGCCAGGCAGGCGTCAGCCGTCTCCCTCTGAGGCCGACCAGACAGCCATCTCCCAGTCTTCGTAGAGCGAGGATTCCCCGTCGACCTCATTGACGATCACGCCCTCGATCGACGGAAGCACAAACGCGGCAGAATCGAGCGACCACAGCGAGATCGTGCGGTCGTATTGATCCCAGAACGGCAGGTAGTCCGTTGCAAAGACACTGCTCGGCTGGAACGCCTCGTACTCGGCTCGATCGCCACCGATCCATGTCATGGGCGTCAGGGTGCCGTCCGCGCTGCGCTCGGTCCACAGCAGCGTGGCTCCGTCAGGGCTCCACTGCGCCAGTTCGATGGTCCCTTCGCCCAGGGTCACTATCCGATCTCCGTCCCACGTGATCACCTCGATTCGTTGATCGCCCGCGGAGCCACCGATGAGCGCAAGGCTTTCGTCGCCGGGGAACAGCCGAACCGGCCCGTCAACTTCGGCGAGCGGGGTACGTGACCCTCCATCCGGATCGATCAGCACGATCGCCGAGATCGCAGCCTGGTAGCCCACCGGCAAGACCGGAGACGAGACGGCGGGCCCGACCCTCGTCACAACCACGATGCCGCGCTCGTTCCAGAACGGCGCCGGGAAGGCGCCACTCGCCTCCGGCAACTCCTCGACGTCGCCGGTATCGGCCTCGATGATGCCAAGCGAGGAACCCCCAACGTGGGCGATCAGTCGCTCGCCGTCGGGCGACCAGTCGAAGAAGAATGGAGCGGGGCCCTCGATGGATGTGACGCCCTCGCCGTCAACGTCGATCAATCCGAACACGAGTCCGGCTCCAGAAGGAGCGTTGCCGAGGAATGCAACGCGTGTACCGGTCGGGTTCCATTCGTAGAAGAAGGGCACAGTTGGAGTCTCGAGATCCTTGCGAGTCCCCCCGGCGATGACGGCATCCACCGATGGTGGATCCCTGGTGATCCTGGTCCAGACCAGCCGGCCGTCCTGGGCCGGCGTCACCTGGCTGATAGCTCCGGTCGTCTCGATGTCGGACACTTCTCCGCCTTCGAGTACCGCGATCGAATCCTCGGTCCAGAGCACGAGTCGCCCCGGATCGACCGGCTCCGCATTGCTGCTGGAGGTGCACGAAGCAACCAGGAGAAGGCTTGCCAACAGGGCAAACGCCGAGCGCGACATCATCGGAGCGTAGGGCGGGGGAGGGCTCACCGGACGTGCGACGCCGACGCATTCGCCTGGGGAGCCTTCGCGCCGTGGCAATACCGACGATTTCACCCTCGTACTCGCTGCAGAGTCTGCGCGTACGAATCATCGTCTTTTCGGCAAGGAGGGCTGGATCAGGTGTTGGAGACTTCGCGCCGACCCGGGGTGGCGCACCGCTCGCGCTGGCGAACCAGATCGGCTCCCGGACATCGCCGCCGCTCGAACAGCTCAGGGCAGGGGACTGATCATGCCGACTCTGCCGCGCACTTCGCCGAGCGAGGCGGTGCTGCCGCCGCCGAGGTGGGCCGCCGCGGTGATCACGATCTCGTCCCCGTCCTCGAGGAACGTCGAATCCCTACCGCCGATTTGGATCGCCGACGCACCGTTGCCGGTGATTTCGATCAGCGACCCGTACGAGCCGGGATCGTCGCCAGAGATCGTGCCTGTCGCGATGAGGTCACCGGCCCGGATGGGGGTTCCATTGGAGGTCAGGTGCGCGATCTGTTGAGGTGCCGTCCAGTAGAGCGTCGAAGCGTTCGTGGTCGAGAGGCGGAGCGGGGTCTCACCTTCCCGCTTGAGCCATGCATCGAAGCCGATGTCGAGCGCCCACGGGTCAGCGAGTCGGAGGTGCGGAGCCGGTTCGGGCTCTTGAGGAGGCGGTGGGACCCTCGCAGCCTCGACCGCCGCCATCGGAAGCACCCACGCCGACACCGATGTTGCGAACGATTTGCCGAGGAACGGCCCGAGTGGCCGGGATTCGAATGCCTGGATGTCCCGAGCGCTCCAATCGTTGACCACGACTACTCCGAACAGATGCTCGTGCGCCGACGCGGTTCGGATCAGCGTGCCTGGGTCGCTCGGGTTGCCGAGGACGAAGCCCAGTTCGATTTCGATGTCGAGCCGCTGCGACGGTGCAAACCTCACCCCATCCGCCGTTTCGACCATGCCGTGTGGCCGCCGGATGTCTGTCCCTGACACCACCACCGTTCCCGCCCGCTCGTGGTACGCAACCGGGATGTGTCGCCAGTTCGACATGAGCGGCTCGGAATCGGGTCGGAGCATCCGGCCGAGGTTCTCGGCGTGCTGAAGTGACCCGTAGAAGTCGACGAAGTCGCCGACCTGCCAGGAAAGATGCAATTGCACGTCCCGGAGTTCGGTCAGCAATGGCGAAACCTTGGGCTCGTGGATCGGGTCGGACAGGAGCTCGGTGATGTGCTCGCGAACACCGTCCCATACCCGAGGCGTACGTGCCAGCAGCGGGTTGAGAGAGCCGCCCATCAGCACGTCGGGCTCCACGACCCCCTTGAACAACCCCACGTTGGCGGCCCGGTGCAGGTCCAGCACCCACCGTCCGATGGCTACTCCGAGGTGGCGGTTGCCACCGGTCGAGAAGACACCGTACGGTAGAGCGCCAATCGGCCACTCGCCCGGTCCGATTTCAACCCACGTCATCGAGTGGGCACTCTCATACTGCTCATCTCCAAAGACGATACGCCGGGCTTCGGGTCGACGTCGTGAGGGCAGCATCCGAGTTCGACGGCCTTCAACCGATCATCACCAGGCTCTTCGAGCAATATCGACTGGGTCATTGGTGCCGGCCATCGATGAGCGGCGAAGAGCTCTGGTCTCAACCGCGCAGGAAGACCGGGCTGCTCGTGGTGGAGTCCTCCGGCGAGTATCGATAGCCGACCTCGTCGAACTCTCGGATGCCCTTGAGAGTGTCTACCCGATTCTTGAGGAGCCAGGAAGCCATCAAACCCCTGGCGTGCTTGGCAAAGAAGCTGATGACCTTGTACTGGTCGTTCTTGAAGTCCTTGAACACCGGCGTGATCAAGCGGCCGTCCAGCTCGTCGGCCTTGACCGAGCTGAAGTATTCCTGGCTCGCGAGGTTGATGAGGGCCTTCGGGCGGGACTTTTCGAGGTCGGCATTGAGCTGGCTGGTGATTGTGTCGCCCCAGTAGCTGTAGAGGTCCTTCCCGGCGGGGTTTGCCAGCTTGCTGCCCATCTCGAGGCGATAAGGCTGCATGAGGTCCAGGGGGCGCAGAACGCCGTAGAGTCCAGACAGAATGCGCAGGTGATCTTGGGCGTAGTTGAAGTCGCGGGCATCGAACTCCTCGACTGCGAGCCCGTGATAGACATCGCCCTTGAATGCCAGGATCGCAGGTCGTGAGTTCTTCGTCGTGAAGGTCGGTTCCCAGTCCTGGTAGCGCTCGAAGTTCAGCTCTGACAGTGAATCGCTGATACTCATCAACGATCCCAGCTCCGAGGGGCTCTTCGCGGCGAGGATGTCGACGAGCTCGGCGACCCGGTCGGAGAAGAGCGGCTCGGAGTGCTTCTTGGTGGGGAGTGGAGACTCGTAGTCGAGCGTCTTGGCGGGGGAGAGAACGATGATCAACGCATACCTCGTGGTCGGATTGGGAGACTAGAACGACCTAGGGGCGACTCGAAACCAACAGTCGATCAATCGTGGCGGGGAGTGACGATCACCTTGCCGTCACGCTCTCCGGCGGCGGCGTGCTCGACGGCCTCCCTGATCTCGCTGACGTCGTAGGTGGCCGCGACCTTTGCGGTGAGCTCATCGGTTGCGATCAGTCGGGTGATCTCTGCGAACATCGAAGCCCGCTCTTTGCGAGGAGCGGTGCGAAACCATCTCGCCAGCCAGAAGCCCGTCAGGGTGATGTCGGAGAAGATGACGCTCAGCGGCGGGATCGAGCACGGCTCTCCGCTCATTCCCCCGTAGTTGACCACGGTGCCTCCCGTGGTGAGAGTCGACGCGAGCCTGCCGGTGGCTTGCCCTGCGACGGCGTCGATCGCAAGTCGGATCTCCGCGCCTCCGGTCGCCTCGGCGACCCGGCCCGGCAGTCGGGGCCCGTCGACCAGGCAGACGTCGCCGCCGATCTCGAGCACACCATCTACGGCGGACTCACGGCGAACGACGTTCACCGTCTTCAACCCCCGTGCTGCCGCGAGCTGGACGAGATAACCGCCGACTGCGGAATTCGAGGCGTTCTGGATCACCCATTCACCCGGCTCGAGGTCGACGAACTCACTCAAGAGGAGCGACGCAGTGGGCGGGTTCACGGTCACCATGGAGAGCTGGATCGGGTCGCCGTGGAGTGCGACCAACCCGGCGGCGACTGCGTTCATGTGAGTCCGCCATGTGCCGCTCCCCGCAGGGAGCATGACGACATCTCCAACCGACAGGTGGCTGACGTCTGCACCCATCGCAGCCACCCGGCCGACCCCCTCGCTCCCACCGATCGCCGGCAGGTCGGGGAGCAACCCGTAGTGGCCCGTGAGCGTCAGAACGTCGGAGGGATTGATCGGGGCTGCGAGGACCTCCAGGTGGACCTCGTGGGCTCTGGGCTCGTCCAGCGTCATCTCGACGGCGTCGATCACCTCGTGAGGCACCGGCCCGCGCCTCTGATACTCGGCTTTCAGCATCGAACTCGACTCCTCATGTGACGTCGGGCCATCGTATGGCGAGCCCGGGATGAGAGCGATCCGACCGCCGTCCCGGAGTAATGCCGACGGACCGGGGCGACGCAGAACAAGGGACCCGCACCGCACCACTGAAAGGCCGAACAACCACCATACGGGCGCGTACCGGACCCTGGGGCTCCAACACGACAAGGTCGGGTAGGGGCGATGCTCGCATCGCCCGCCACCCTCCACGGCAGGGCCCACCTCCCACCCGCAGGCGCGTGACCCGGTTGCGATGGACATCGAGCCAGGCCAGATGGTCCGTTCGTCTGAGGTGACAGCCACACCGTTGGCCAATCGCCAGGAGAGGCGAACGAAGCGAACCTACGCCCGATCGGCCAGCTCCAACCATCGGTGTTCCGCCTGCTCGAGCTGCTCGGCCAACCGGACACGCTCGGAGCTCAGTATCTCGGCCCGCTCCCAGTCCGACCCGACATGCTCCAGCTCGTCGTCCAGCTCGGCGACCCGCTCGGTCAGCTGTGGAATCGTCCGTTCCAAGCGCTGAAACTCACGCTGTTCGTTGTACGAAAGGCGCTGTCGGTACCGATCGTCCTTGGGCTCCTCCTCGGGTTTCTCCGCCGACGGCTCGCTCCCTGGGGCCCGTCGGTTGCGCCAGGCGAGATATGCGCCGTATCCGCCGGGATGATGCTTCAACGTCCCATCGGGTTCGACCGAGACCACGTCCCGACACACCCGCTCCAGGAAGTAACGATCGTGGGTGGCCGCGACAAGCGCACCGGGCCAGTGATCGAGTTGTTCTTCGAGCGCGCCCAGGGTCTCCAGATCGAGGTCGTTGGTGGGCTCATCGAGCAGGAGCAGATTCGGGGCGCCAACCAGGACCCTCAGCAGCTCCAGCCGCCGCCGTTCGCCGCCGGAGAGGTCGCCAACCGTGGAGGAGTGCTGTCGGGATCGAAACCCGAACCGCTCGAGCAGCTGAGACGCCGACACGGTGATGCCCGATGTCAGCTTGGTTTGTTCGGCTTCGTCCCGCATCACGTCGATGATCCGCCGGTGGGGCTCGAGGCGTTCGGGCTCCTGCCCGTACCACCCGGGCTCCACCGTCGATCCGGTACGAGCCGTTCCCGTGGTTGGTTCGAGCCGGCCGGCGAACAGCCTCAGCAGGGTGGTCTTCCCGGCGCCGTTCGGCCCGACGATCCCGAGCCTTGCACCGGGGGAGAGGCGCCAGGTCACGTCGGCGAGCACGAGATGGTCGGCGAACGCGAGCGAGACCTCTTCGATGTCGACGACTGCGTCGCCAAGTCGCCGGGACGGGAGCTCGAAGGCCAGCTCGGGTTGGCCATCGGACAGAGCGGACTCCTGGAGCTTGGTCGCCCGGCCGATTCGTGCCTTCGACTTCGATGTTCTCGCTTTGGGAGATCGTCGGAGCCATTCCAGCTCGGTGCGGGCGAGGTTTCGTCGCCGCCGGTCGGTGCGTTCCTCGTGAGTCCGGCGCAGTTCCCGAGCCTCCAGATAGTCCTGATAGTTGCCGGAGTGGTGGTGGATGTGCTGCTGGTCGATCTCGATGATGCGGTTCGCCAGCCGGTCCAGCAGATACCTGTCGTGTGTGACGAACATCAGCGTCTGGGATCGACGGGCGAGCTCGTCCTCCATCCAGTCGATGACGTCGATGTCGAGGTGGTTCGTTGGCTCGTCGAGGATCAACAAGTCGGATTGCTCCGAGAGTGCGATCGCCAGCGCCAGTCGCCGTTGCTGCCCGCCAGACAGCGACTCGAGCGTCCGGTCGTCCGCCTCCAGGCCGAGCCGGTGCAGCAGTGTCAGGGTGGCGTGCGACCTTTGGGCGACATCGGCGACGGTCGTTGTCAAATCGAAATCGGGCGCCTGCTCCAGATACGAGATCGTCAGCCCCGAGCGCGTGACGATCGATCCTCTGTCCGGCTCGAGTCTGCCTGCAACCAGGGAGAGGAGCGTGCTCTTCCCCGATCCGTTGAACCCGATCACGCCCAGGCGGTCACCCTCGTCGATCCCGAAGCTGACGTCCTCGAGCACAGGCCGCTCGGGGAACGCCTTCGTGAGGCCGTTGATCGAGACGATGTTGGCGGACACCGGAGGAACGGTAGGGCGGTGGCCGGCCTGTCTCAGCTCGTCAACTGGTGCACGTACTCGGGCAGCATCGAACGCCAGGTGTGCCAGTCATGCGGCCAGCCGTGCCACTCGTCGACCCGGTTGGGGATGCCTTTGGCTCCCAGTACGTCTGCGAGTCGCCAGGACTCGCCAGGCTCCTCCCACTCGCCCGTCCCGGTGGCGATCATCACGAACCGGTGACGCAACTGGTCGAGTTGCCAGCCGCCGTCGAGATTCGGGATCCAGTGGAGCGGCGACGAGAAGTAGAAGTCGTCCGCCCAGTAGCCGTCGAGCCACGGGGTCAGGTCGAACGTGCCGCTCATGGCGATGGCAGCATCGAAGACGTCGGGATGCCGGGTGAGCACCTCCACGGCGTTGAAGGCACCGATCGAAGCTCCTGCGCTGATCACGTTGATCGACTGGCTGCCGCAGTCGGCCCGGATCGCAGGCACCACTTCCCATCGGACGGCGGCGTCGAACTGGTTCTGGAGCCAGGAAGCGTGACCTGGATCGGCCCGCTCGAGCCACGCTCGGCCGGCGATCGAGTCGACTGAGTACAGCTTGATCCTGCCGTCGGCCATCAGCGGGGCGCAGGCGTCGACCAGGCCCATTCGCTCGATCTCCTCGGCGTCACCGCCGGCAGTGGGGAACACCAGCACGGGTCGCCCCAAATCACCCCATCGGGCGACCCTGAACTGCGTGGACAAACGCTCCGACCACCAGGATTCGACGACCTTCATCCGACACCCGCCGGCCGTACCCTCACGATGCGTCGAGCCGATCGCGCTCGGTCTTGCGCCAGAAATCGAGCAACCCCCAGAAGTGGGCGGTGAACTCGTCGACCTCGTGCTCGGGGAAGAGCACGGCGACCTTGCGACGAACCGCCTCGTGCGCCCGGTCGGTTGCGAAGTACTCCCAGGTGACCTCATCGAGCACACCGAGGTGTTTGTCGCAGAACTCTTCGAACCGGGCGGTCTCGTAGCGCTCGGCCGCGATCTCGGCGTATCCGGCGAGCTTCTCTTCGAACGGCGCATCGGAGTCTGCGATCAGGAAGAAGGGCCCCCAGTCGACGTGATGGCGCATGCGGCGCTCGGTCGCAGCGCAGTACAGCGACCACTTGATGAGTGCCTTGACCAACCACGGGATGTGATAGTGCAGGCTGGTGACCTGGCTGTCGGGGTTGGCGTTCGCGAAGTCGATCGGCATGAACAGGCCGTCGGTGCGGAGGGACTCGACCGAATTGAAGTCCCAGCCGAAGAAGCTGTTGATGGTCAGGGCTATGTCTTGGACGTGCTGCCGCTCGTCGCCGTCCATGAAGTCGAAGTCGACCTTGTAGCGATCGTGGAGCGGGGCATCGGGGTCGAACCGGATGATGTTGACCTGTGGCCCGATCCCGATTGCCCGCACGAACAGGTCGTAGGGATGGACTGCGGCCTGGAGGTGCATGATCTGTTTGCCCGATTCGTCGTAGGCCTTCTGGAGCTCATCGGCGTTGTCGACCTTCACGACTCCCTTCCAACCTCCGCCCTCGTACGGCTTGAGGAACGCCGGGTAGCCCACTTGCTCGCCGATCTCGGCCAGATCGAACATCTTGGCGTACGAGCTCAGCGTCATGTGCAGATCAGGGAGGTCGTCGTGGTACTCCTTCGGTGGGAGGAGGATCGTCTTGGGGATGGGCATGCCCAGGCGCATCATCGCCGCATAGGAGGTGTGCTTCTCCATCGACTGGAGCGAGAAGGGGTTGTTGAGCGAGTAGAGGTCGTCGTGGACGATCGCCTTCTTGATCCACTCCCGGCTGGTGTGGTACCACGGGGTGAGCCGGTCGAGGAGCACGTGATAGTTGACCGGCTGGGCGAGATCGAACGGCTCGATGGTCACCCGCTCGACATCGAACCGGATCTTCTCGCCGGCCACGGTGACTTCGGGCGACATCTCTTTGAGGATGTCCTCGTAGAAGATCGGCCAACACAGGTCGGCTCCCAAGGACAGTCCAATCGTCTTCGTCGATGCCATGGCGTGAGACTAGGAGATCCCTGCCGGGGTGCCCTCGTGATAGCGGCTTCCGTTCTGGCCTAGGGTCCTTGTAATCGAACATGTGTTCGATTAGGATGAGGTCATCGAGATTCACTTCCCCTCTCGATACTCCGGTCCTCGGACGTGTACGGCAGGGGAGTGACATGAGCGCACAACTCGACGATCACAGCACCGATCGGCTTCAGCAGGCGCTGCGCACCGCCGAACTCGAGATCGCCCGAATCCGAGCCGCGCAATCGGTGATTCTCTCTCAACTCGACCTGCGCCAGACCGCAACCGCCGACGGGGCTCGCACGCTCACCGAGTGGACGGCCGCAGCACTCGACGTCGAACCCTCCACCGCCCGTTCGCTCGTCGACGCCTCACGGTTGGAGACGGCACCCGGAACCGAGCACACCTCGTTCGACCGGGCCATCGCAATGAGCCGGCTTGCCGCCTCAGGGGCAGACGAACTCACCATGAAGCGAGCTTGGGGCTTCGACATCGCCGGCGTCGCCCGGATCGCCTCCCGCCGCCGCCCGACCACCGCCGCTCACGAACGAAGCATCGCCGGGAGCCGCTTCCTCATGATCCAGCCGCGACTCGACCGCTCCGCCTATCGCATCACCGGCCAGCTCCCCGGACTCGAGGGCGACTACGTCTCACAGATCCTCGACCAGGTCGCCGACAGCCTCCCCGAGACCCCTGGGCTCGAGCGTGAGCCGCTTCCGATCCGTCGGGCGGACGCTCTGGTCGACGTCTGTCAACGAGCTGCCGAAGCGAATCACAACGCCTCGCGGGCTCCGCTGTCGAGGCCGCACGTCAACGTCTTCGTCGACGCCCGCGACGCCGCACCCACCAACGGCGAGACCGGTGCCTGGCTCGCGTCCGGAACCCGGGTCGGCCCGGCCACTCTCGAACGAATCCTCTGCGACGGCACCGTCGATGTGACCGCTCTCACCCAGGACGCCACCCCGCTTGCAGTCGGCAACTCGTCGACTGCGATTCCACTCCGCACCCGCCGCTACGTGCTCCACCGCGATGGCGGCACGTGCACCATCGACGGATGCCGCTCCCGACATCGACTCCAACCGCATCACATCGAACCACGATCGGTCGACGGCAACAACGACGCCGACAACCTCACGACCCTGTGTTGGTACCACCACCACATCGTGATCCATGGGCGCGGCTTTCACCTCGACCCCAACTCGCCGCCCCAGCGCCGCCGACTCAGACGCCGGTGGCCCGGCCGGCCGCCAGACGACTGAGC
>JAHEIN010000021.1:13811-24008 GCA_024639335.1 bacterium
GGCCGAGAACATGGAGCCGGGATCGATGATGGCGATCACCGCACCGATGATCCCGACCGCACCCAGTCCGATGGTCAGCCAAGTGATCGTCGATGCGATCGCCGGGAACCGGCGCATCGCCAGCCCAAGCAGCAAGAGTCCGATCGGCACAAGCAGAACGCCGGTGGCGAGCATGGTGTCGAAGACGCTCTGAGCCCCAACCCAGGCGGCCTCGATCGCCGCGGTTTCACCGGTCTCCGCCGTCGCGTACAGGTCCGACAGGGGAGCGGTCGAGATGTGCAACAGCGAACTCGCTGCCATCGTGATGAAGCCCATCAGCGCGATGGCACCACCGAACAGTGCAGCGGCGGGGTGGGCTGGCCGAAGCATGCGGTAGAGCACCAGGACGTGCAACGCGAACAGCACCAGCGCACCGAGATAGAAGAAGTGCTCGGCGATCCGCCCCGCTGCGATGTCGGGGTAGTCCGTGAGCGTGCGGACGTCTGAAGCGTCAGGCAGCTCCAGGAACGTCACTACGGCCAAAGCTCCGAACATCGAGATCGCACCGGCAACACCGGCGATGCCGCCCCAGCGAAGCAGTTGCCGATCAGGGCTCTTTTCGAGGGTCGCGAGAAACTCTACGGAATCGCCCTTCCGAGCGAACTGGACAGTCATGGCGTTCTCCCTGTCGACGAGAACCGACCCGGGCTGGGCCGCCTCACCCCCCGATGATGCGAGCATGTGATGGGACGCGCCAGTGGCGAACGTCCCGGGCATCCCCGATGAGCTCAGGGGCCGGTCCCACCCAGCACGAGCGCAATTCCCGGTGCGAGCTGGTCGCGCCATGCGCCCCAGTCGTGGCCCGTCCAGGTCTCGACATAAGCGAAGAGCTCTCGACCGCGCCCCAGCACGTCGGCTACCTCGCGGTTCCAATCGGTGAGACTCTCGTAACGCCCGCACGACTGGTGAATCGCAATATCGAAAGGAACCGGGGATGTGAGCGCATGATCGACGAACGACTCGATGTCGGTGAGCATCCGCTGATCCAACTCCGGATGCGGGGAGCGGGCAAACGTGCCCGACATCAGGACCGCGCCCAGGAACGCCTCGGGTCGGGTGGCCATCATCTTCCAGGCCGCAACCGCCCCCAAGCTCGCCCCCATCGAGGCAAGCGACGACACCGCAACCCGGCGCTCCACGTATGGCAGCACCTCATCGAGCATGCAGGCGGCGTGATCGTCCGACGCCGTGTACTCGAGATGGCGTCGCCTCGGATCCGACAGAACGGCGCGGAACGGCGGAACCACGGCGTCGGCGATCAACACGTCGAAACACCGTGTGATCTGGGCGTGACTGGCGTAATCACTCCCATCGAACACGTACAGCAGCGGGAGCTCCCGATCGTCGTCGATCCCGTGCGGCCGGTAGAGGCGGATGCTCCGACGTCCGCCCAGGCGGTCGGAGGCCACGCGCAGCTCGGCCAGCGTGCCCGGGTCGAGCACGGTTCGATCCAGCCATTTGGGCTCGACGTAGTCGGGGCCGGTCAACACCGAGTTGTGGCCGAACGGGTTGGTCGCAGTCCTCGGATTGAGTGGGTCCATCAGGGAGTCCCAGCGGCCGTCCCGCTCGACCTCGATCCGGTACTCGATGCGGGCGGTTTCCGGCAGTTCGATCTCGAGCGTCCAGCGCCGACCATCATGCGTGAACGCACCATCGGGGTCGAAGCGAGGCATCCAGGTGGCCAGGCGGACGTTGTCGGCATGACCGACATACTCGAGACGGATGAGGGAGGACACCGGGTCAGGCTACGCGCAGCCGACTGCATAGACGGGTCATCGCTGGAACACCTGGACCACCATCAGGCCGAGCGGGCCTCGCACCACCCCGATACCGACATTCCGGTACTGCCGACCCAAGATGTTGGCACGATGTGTCGGGCTGTTCATCAGCCCGTCGTGGACCCGTTCGACCGTCGGTCCCCAGGCCAGGTTCTCGCCTGCGGTCCGGAAGCGGATCCCGGCGGCCGCCAGACGGTCGCCGACATCACCGGTCCTGGGGGAGTTGTGACTGAAGAAACCCTCGGTCGCCATCTCGGTCGCGTATCCCACGGCCACCTCGGTAAGTGCCGACGACCACGTGAGCGTCGACAGACCGGCAGCCTTCCGCTCTTCGTTGACCAACAGAGTGATGTCGACACCCGCCTCGGGGTCGCGTTCCAGATCGGCAGGGTCCGTCGCCGGCAGTACCTGAAAACCCCGTGACAGCACAGGGCCACCGGGGAACTCGTGGTTGAATGCCACCGCCTGAGCCAACTGAGTGTCCCCGGTTGCTGCAGTGAAGACCGAGAGTGGCCAAGAGTCGGGATCGGTTACGAAGTCACCGATGATCGAGCCGGTGGTGTACCCGGAGGCGCCGGCGCTCCCTGCGACTCCTGAAACCAGGATCACAGCCATCGTCGCAAACAGACCACCGCGCATCATCCCGAAAATCACACCTCCGGCCTGGTCGATCGTGTCGATTGGTGGACCGAACGAGTGCGCAGCGAATCGAGCCACGAATGCGCCGATGATGGCCAGGACGATCACGGAGCCCAGAGTGCGCCCGTACACCGGGGCGAAACCGGAGAACAGGAGATCGCCCAATCCGCCACCGACGCGGAATGCCACCGGGATGCCCAACAGCAGTCCGAGCAGGTCGGTCACGGTCCTGGCGATGCCCTGGACCGCTCCCCGCGCCGCCCCGATGCCGACGAGGAGCAGCACGACGATGTCGATCAGCACCCGGTGCCCTCGCGCGTTGTCGTCGAGGTACGCCTGTCCCACATCGATTGCTTCATGTGCCGGCGGATCGGCCGTAGCGTTGAAAGACATCGAGGTAGGCAGTCGAGCCCGGCCGGAGCGCCGAGACCGGGATCCGCTCATCGGCACCGTGCACGGTCGCTTCGAAGGCGAAATCGGGCGGCAGCCGCATCGGGGTGAATCCATAACAGCTGATCCCCAGCTTCGAGAACCATCGGGCATCGGTGATCGCCGGGGACATGTACGGGATCGGGACGCGGCCCGGGTCCATCTTCCTCACCGCCGATGCCAGCAGATCGAACAGCCCCATGTCGGGCTCCGCGGGCATCCGTGAGTGCTCGGTCGAGAAGCTGATGTCGCAGTCGACACCGACCAGCTCGGCCAGTTCGTCACGCATCGTGACTGCGTCCAGACCCGGCAGCATCCGCCCGTCCAGGGTGAGCGTGACCTCTGCGGGAATCACATTGACCTTGTCGCCGCCACTCACGATGGTCGGTGTGGCGGTGTTGCGAAACAGGTTTTCCATCCGGCCAAGCCGCGACCGAAGGGCGGCGACGGCAGCACCGGCGGTGCGGCTGTCCAGCATGCCGCGAATCGCCAACCGCGTGGGCGCCGACACATGAGGGGCCATCGCCTCCAGCATGAGACGCGTTGGCGGCGTGAGATGGACCGGCAGATGCTTCTTGTCCAGGTTGACCAACGCCCTGCCCAGCTTGCCCATCGCTCCGCCGGGGACAGGCATCGAGGCATGGCCGGGATCGCCGCGGAAGGTGACGCGAAAGCCGACCCCGACGCGCTCGGAGATCTGGATGAAGGAGAAGGGCACGTCGTCGAACACGAATGGAAAGCCGCCGAATTCGCCCAGCGCGTAGTGGACTCCCTCGAAGAGCTCGGGATGTTCGGTGACCAGGTATCCGGCGCCGAACTGGCCGCCGTCTTCTTCATCTGGAACCAGGCAGAGGATGATGTCTCCGGCGGGAGGATGTCCTTGTGACAGCCGGACCAGGGCGTCGACCATCATCGCGATCGGGCCCTTCATGTCCAGCGCTCCGCGACCCCACACCCAGCCGTCGATGACCTCGCCCGAGAACGGGTCGTGCGCCCATCGTTGATCGGTGACGCCGACGACATCGAGATGCCCCTGTACGAGCAGCGCAGGAGCGTCGCCCTCTCCCGTCACCCTCGCTACGAGCGACGGCCGGTCGGGGTCCTTGGCATAGGTCTGGGATTCGATCCCGTGGTCGCCGAGAACCGACGCGACCAACTCGACCGCCGCTCGTTCTCGACCGGGCGGATTGGTGGTGTCGATCTTGATCAGGTCACTGAGCAGTGTTGCGACGTCGATCACGAGTCGAGCCTACGTCAGACGACCCCGACGATCCCAGGTTCAGGAGGCCAGGACGGCATCGAACTCATCGGCCGGGGACCGGTCGAACCACGCCAATGAGGCCAGGATCAATGGAATCACCAGCAGATTCAGAAGAGCAAAGGATCGAAACAGCGTCGAGAAGCCGACGTTGTCGGTGAGAGCCGTCGAGACACCCTCGCCGGCTCCCAGGCCGATGTTCGACATCGTCTGGAGGATGGCGAACATCGAGCCGGCAATCCGCAGGTCGGTGATACCCATCGTGATCGTCACGTAGTTGGTCCAATGGAACCCCACAGCGACCCCCCAGAGCGGAGCCACCAGCAAGATCGCCGTGGTGCTGTCGAGGAGCGAGAACACGAGACCGCCCGCAGTCACGAGCGCCAGGGTGAGTACCGCTCCGAGCCGCCGGCCCCCACGGTGCACCAACGTGGCCAGCGACACGCCGCCCGCCAGAATGCCCAGACCCTTGAGGCTGCCGTAGATTCCGATCGTGGTAGGGGATGCTCCGAGTTCGTTCGACATGTAGAACGTCACCAAGCCCTCGATGCCTTGGAAGCAGAACCAGGCTGAGATCAGCACCACCGAGAACAGCAGGTATTGGGGGTGCGCGAGCACCCTGAATGCCCGACGGTCGAACGTGTGTGCCGGTGTCCGCTCACGGGGCTCTTGGACTCTCAGCACGAACCACAGCGGGAAGGCGGTCATCGCCGCGATCACGAGGAATGTCCACTGGTATCCGAAGGCGCCGGCCACGAGACCCAGGAGGCCGGACAGCAAGACGATCCCAACGGCGCGACCTCCGTTCATCCAGGCCTGGACCGTGGCATGATCGTCGCGGTGGACCACGTCGACCGACAGCGCATCGGCAGTCGTGTCGAACAGCGCCATTGCGAAGGTCGCAGCCAAGACCAGAGCAGCCAGGACGCCAAAGCTCCGTGACGGGTCGATGAAGAACGCAACGAAGAACGCCACACCCGTGCTCACCAGGCCGATCAACATGTACGGCACCCGGTGACCTCTGCCGAACAGCGGATACCGATCCGAGACGAGACCGAAGATCCACTTGATCACGAAGGGGAGCAGCCCCAACGCAGAGACGATCGCAAGCCGGTCGGCGTCGATGCCCGCAGAGTCCATGTGCGGCTTGAAGAAATTCAACTGGTAGGCCTGGATGACACCCTGAACGAAGTAGATCGAGCCGAACATCACGAACAGCTGCCGTCGCGTCAAGTTCAGGTCCATGCCCAGCCTCTGGTCGAACGATGTCACGCTACAGCGCCGGCCTCCGCGTGGCCCGGAGGACTGGTCATGATCAAGCACCAGATCTCACTCGAACTCCGTTCGACGTGGTGTCGCCATTGGCTGAAGCAGCCAGGATCGGATAGGCTTCTCCCAACCCCCACCTCGAGTCTGCCATGAGCACGCAAACCCCAGATTGGAGCCCGTCGTCCTGGCGGGCATTCCCAGCACTCCAACAACCCGAATGGCCCGATGACTCGTCCGTGGACGTCGTGCTGAAGCAACTTCGTGACTGGCCACCCCTCGTGTTTGCCGGCGAGGCTCGAGAGCTCCAGCGTCAGCTCGGTGCTGTCAGTCGGGGTGAGGCGTTTCTCATCCAGGCCGGCGACTGTGCCGAGTCGTTCGAGTCGATGGGCGCCAACGACATCCGTGAAAAGCTGCGAGTCATCCTCCAGATGGCCGTTGTGCTCACCTATGCAGGAGGCGTCCCCACCGTCAAGGTCGGGCGAATCGCCGGCCAGTTCGCAAAGCCTCGTTCGAGCGACACCGAACACCGTGATGGGGTCGAACTGCCGTCGTTCCGCGGTCATATCGTCAACGACATCGGCTTCGACCCCGACTCCCGGGTGCCGCGGCCCGAGCGGCTGCTCGAGGCCTACAACCGGTCTTCCTCGACGCTGAACCTCCTACGGGCGTTCACGAGAGGCGGCTTCGCCGATCTTCGACGCGTGCATGCCTGGAACAAGGAATTCGTAGCGGACTCCCCGCAGGGTCAGCGCTACGAGGAGATGGCCCGAGGGATCGACAAGGCGCTCGAGTTCATGTCGGCCATCGGGATCGAGACCGAATCCGACCCTCGCCTCCACGAGTCCGAGCTGTTCACGAGCCACGAAGCCCTGCTCCTCGGCTACGAAGAGGCGCTCACCCGCAAGGATTCGCTGACAGGCGATTGGTACGACTGCTCAGCGCACATGGTGTGGATCGGGGAGCGCACCCGGCAACTCGATGGTGCCCACGTCGAGTTCTTCCGGGGCATCAAGAATCCGATCGGCTGCAAGGTGGGACCCACCGCAGATCCCGACGAAGTGCTTGCCCTGTGCGAGGCGCTCAATCCCGAGCGAATCGAAGGCCGTCTCACCTTGATCAGCAGGATGGGCGCCGAACAGGTCGGTGAGCGGCTTCCGCCACTGATCGAAGCCGTGCGGGATGCCGGTCATCCGGTGGTCTGGGCTTGCGACCCGATGCATGGCAACACTTTCACGGCAAAGTCCGGCCGGAAGACCCGTCACTTCGAGGACATCGCATCCGAGATCGATGGCTTCTTCGCGGTTCATCGTGGGGCCGGGACGTGGGCGGGCGGAGTGCACCTCGAACTCACCGGTGACGATGTGACCGAATGCCTCGGTGGGTCGACCCTCGTGGGCGACGGCGATCTCGACATCCGCTACGAGACGATGTGCGACCCGAGGCTCAACGCCCGCCAGTCATTGGACCTGGCCTTCCGCGTCGCCGAACTCCTTCACCCCTGACACGCCTGCCGCCAGGTGACGACGCGAATGGCGGACGGGATCTTCGACAACGGACGGTGTTGGACCCGATGAGAGTGTTGATGCCTACGCTGACGCAATGACATCACGAGATCCCCTTCGGCTTCGGCTCCGCCACATCATCTTCGATCACAACGATCGACCGGCAAAGACCTTCGATGTCGTCTTGCTCGGGCTCATCTCCTTCAGCGTGTTGCTGGTCATGTTCGAGAGCGTCGACACGTATCGCCTGCAGTTCGAGACCCAGCTCCTGGTCTTGGAATGGATCGTGACGGGCCTGTTCACGTTGGAGTACGCCGCCCGCCTGTGGACCTCCGAACGCCCCGTCCGCTACGCCCGAAGTTTCTTCGGCGTCATAGATCTGCTGGCGATCCTTCCCGTGTACATCAGCGTGCTGATCCCCGGCGCCCAGTCGCTCTTGGTGATCCGGTCGCTCCGGCTGCTCAGAGTGTTCCGGGTCTTCAAGATGGCCCGCTGGCTGAGTGAGGCGAACTACCTGGTGACGGCGCTTCGGACCAGTTCGCGCAAGATCGCGGTCTTCTTGGTCACGGTGGTGCTACTCAACATCATCGTGGGCTCCACCATGTATCTCATCGAGGGCGCAAACAGCGGCTTCGATTCCATGTTCAGGGGCGTCTACTGGTCGATCGTCACGATGAGCACCGTCGGGTTCGGTGACATCGCCCCGCAGACCGGGGTTGGACAGGTGCTGGCGGCAATCCTCATGATCACGGGCTACAGCGTCATTGCGGTGCCCACCGGCATCGTCTCGGCCGAGGTGGCGGGCGCCAGGCAACGGGAGCTGGCGTGTCCGGAATGTGGCAGCGCAGTCCACGGCGCCAATGCGAGATTCTGCGATGCGTGCGGGGCTGCGCTCCCAGGGCGAGCGGGAGCGCCGCCGGAGCCGATCAGGGGCTGACCAGGAGCGCGAGCTCACCGGCCGTCGGGAAGCTCTCGACCAGCCAGCGTTCGGGGTAGTGGTCGGTGCGCGTCATCCGGTCTGACAGCACCGTGATCACCCGGCTCCACGGGGCCGTGACGAAAGCGGCGTCCCGTTCCGAACGCGGGAAGGACACCAGATCGGCCGCGGCGAGCAAAGTGGGCACTCCCTCACTCCAGACGGACACGGTGTCCGTCACACCGGTCGACTCGTCCTTGCGGACGATGAGCGACCCGACAAACATCTCGGTGCCGACCAGGGCCTGGAGGAGCGACCTCGTTCTGTCGACTTCCTTCGCCCAGTCGAGGCGGGTCAACATCCTCCACGAGAGGTAGGCAGGGTGATCCGGTTCGAGCTCGAGCTCGGACCAGATCCCGCCACTGGCGAGCAGTGGGCGGAGCGAGACCACCGAGCCCTCTTGCGATGACCTTCGGCTGGCATCGAAGATGTCGCGGAGTCCCTCCGAGTCATCGGCCGCAGCGACGAACAAGTCGCCCCTGGTGGGTGCGCACACCACGATGTCACCAGTGAACGGAAGGCGGTCGAAGATGTGGTCGGTGAGCAACCGAGCCGAGCCGTAGTCGTCACCGACGACCAACCTGAACACGCGGTCGTCCGATCCCGCCCAACCCACCATCGGCAGAGCCGAGAGATTGTCGATGGCGGTCGCCAAGGCGTCCTCGTACGTCCTTCCCCACTCCTCGAGCACCGATTCGGCCAATGAGACCGTCGCATGGGTTCTGTCCCAGGTGAGACCGACCACGAGGCTCTCGGTCATCGGTTGCATGGCCAGAGGTCGATGCGGAGCATCTCGGTGGAGCGCGGCCAGCCGGTGGGCTTCCAGAAACGCACGGGAACGCAGCGCAGGGAACAGGGTCATCCGATCGTCAGCGGGATCAGGAGTGTCCTCGACCAGGAGCTCGGTGAGCGCCGACTGGAGCCATGTGTGTGCAGCATCCCGGTCGAGGTCGCGATACCGCTCACGAAGCAGCGACAGCTTCACCTGAACGTCGTCGATGACGATCGCGTCGATCTCGGGACGCGATTCGACCGGAACCTCGTCGCCGAGGACCTCCTGGGCAATTCGAATCGTCTCACGTTCGATCGAACCGCGGCGGCGCTTGAACAGGCTCATTCGAGATTCCCACAGATCGTCTCAAAGGGGAGAACGCTTGCGATCGTCGTTCCATTTCCTGCGCACGGGTTGCTGTGACCCTTCGGCTCGAACCAGAACCGAAGACAGGGCGATCCACGACTCCTTGCGACCCAGAATGGACCTGTCCAATGATCGGGTACCCCCGCTGGCGACATGAACGTGTCCTTTTGGTGTTGGCGCCGACCCTACCGAAGTAGAGGGCGCGTTGGGCAGACGAGTGAGAGTGGCCAACGTCACCCCATCGCAATCGGTTGGGGAATCAACGCAGACACCATCCTGCGATTGGGGTGCTCGGCCATCCTCGGATCGGCGGACAACCAGCTCGCAACGGATGACGACGCAACACGGGTCGACGAGACTGGCGTTCTGCACGTTCGCCTGACTTGAACGCCGGCGGATTGCTCAACGTCGACCGGGAGCTTCGTGGGTGCACCGAAGCCGAGACGGCCGACCGGCTCGAAAGCATCGAGCAGTCGACGGCCACGATCCTCCAATCTTGCCGGTCCGGAGGGCATCACACCGAATCAGGCAACGATCACCGTCGCCGGGAGTCGGACCGTAGGAGTGCTACTCCGGTTCAGGCCGTCGACCGGCTGTCTGTCGGCGGGGTTCGATCGACCCGATCGCGCCACCACATCTCCAGGCACCGAACGGTGGGTCTACCGACTCGAGATCCTCGTCGTACGGGCTCTGCGCCAGACTCCACGTTCAAACGCAGCGGTGGCCTTCGTCGCCGTTCCCTCGCCAGCCCCTCCGCGTACACTTTCATGAACCGGGTTTCCTCGTTCTCCGGGGGAGCATCGCACCGCGGTCGCCCTGGACAGGGGAACATCCATGGGTACCTTGTTGCGGATGAACACGCGGGGGAAGATCACAACACTGCTGAGTGTCCTGATGATGCTCGGAATGCCCACGAGCGCCGTCGAGCCTGGCGGAACGTTCATCGACGACGATGGCAGCCCGCACGAGCCGAACATCGAGGCGCTCGTCGTCGCCGGGATCACCAATGGCTGTGCTCCCGACCGTTTCTGCCCCAGCGATCCGGTCGACCGGGGCCAGATGGCGGCATTTCTCGATAGGGCGCTCGACCTGCCCGACGCATCGCCGGCGCCCTTCACCGACACCACTGGATCATTCACCGCCGAGATCGACCGGCTCTACGCCGCCGG
>JAHEIN010000021.1:24108-26471 GCA_024639335.1 bacterium
GCGCCCTTCACCGACACCACTGGATCATTCACCGCCGAGATCGACCGGCTCTACGCCGCCGGAATCACCACCGGCTGCGGACCCACCACCTACTGCCCCAACGACGTCGTCACACGAGCCCAGATGGCCACCTTCCTCGCTCGCGCTCTCGGCCTCACCCCGGTCCCTGTGGAGCCGCGCCCGTTCCCGGTTGCGGGTAATCCCGTCGGGACCGCCTTCGTACCGATCGAGGCGAGAGCGGTCGATACGTCCCAGCCGACCACCGTGGTGGGCTCCGGCACGCCGTCATCGTGTCCGGCGCAGGCAGTCGTCGAAGCCGTGGCGATCGGGGGGATCATCACATTCGACTGCGGGCCGGATCCGATCACCATTCCGATGACCCAAACGGCGCGGGTGTTCAACGACGCGCTCGGAGACGTGGTGATCGACGGCGGGGGACTGGTCACCCTGAGCGGGATGGGCGAGCGACGCATCTTGTACATGAACACCTGCGATCGGTCACTGGTGTGGACCACTCCGCGTTGCAACAACCAGGATCACCCGCGCCTCGTCCTCCAGAACCTCACTTTCATCGACGGCAACTCCACCGGCGAGACGATCGACGGCGGAGGAGGGGGAGCAGTCTTCGTCCGGGGCGGACGAGTGCGGGTCGTCAACTCGCGCTTCTTCTCGAACAGATGTGATCCCAGCGGCCCCGACGTCGGGGGTGCCGCCCTCAGGGTGCTCTCGCAGTACGAGGGGCGCCCGGTCTACGTCGTCGGATCCACGTTCGGTGGCCGGGCCGATCTTGGCAACGTCTGTTCGAATGGCGGCGGAACCAGCAGCATCGGCGTCTCCTGGGTGATGCTCAACTCGCTGTTCTCACACAACTCGGCGATCGGACTCGGGGCCAACCCGGCACGATCGGGGACCCCCGGCGGTGGCAACGGTGGCGCCATCTATCTCGACGGCAATGCCATGACCCTTCACATCGAGGGTACGGTCATCGGTGACAACCTCGCCAACGAAGGTGGAGGTGCGGTGTTCTTCGTGAGCAACAACCGGACCGGAACCATGTCCATCACGGACTCAGTCCTCCGATCGAACCCGAGCCTGGGGTTCGAGACCAGCGGTTTCCCCGGCATCTTCGTCCTGGCGGCGGCACCCCCGACCGTCGTGAACTCCATCCTCGAGTAGCGGGCTCGCTCGTCCGGGACGCCCGGTACTCTCACGGGGTGAGCCGCACGGTCATCTCGCCATTCGTGCGCCGCTGGGGGAGCGGATCCGGACCACGCGTATTGCTGGTTCATGGCCTCTCCGCCTACTCCGGTGCCTGGTGGCGGGTGGGCTCCCGTCTCGCCGAGCGCGGCTGCACCGTCGTCGCGCCGGATCTCCGAGGACACGGTCACTCTCCTTCGACGGAGTCGTACACTTTCGACGAGATGGCTGCCGATGTTGCCGGCCTGGGTGAGACCTGGGATCTGATCGTCGGTCACAGTCTCGGGGGTCCGATCGCCTGTGTGTTGGCCGCCCAGGCACGATCCTGTCGTGCCGTCTTGCTGCTCGATCCACTCCTCGATGCTCCCGATGCCGAGTTCGATCGCCTGGTCGACGAACAACTGTCGGAGCTGGATCCCCACGCCACCGCCGAATCGATCGGTGCGCAACACCCCTCGTGGCATTCGGAAGACTGCTTTCACAAGGCGATCAGCGCTCGCCTCACCAGCCGTCACGTCGTCGAGCGCTGCCTGCGGGACAATGCTCCATATCACCACCTCGAACTGCTGAACCGTGCGGACCTGCCGGTCACGATCCTTGGGAGCGATCCCGTCGTCGGGGCGCTGTTTCCTCCGGATTCGATGGGCGAGATCGGCAATCCGCTCGTCGGGTACCAGATGGTCGACGGCGCGGGCCACAGCCTCCAGCGAGAACGACCCGAAATCATCGTGAACACGGCGATCGACCTGAGTCGGGTGTGACCTTCAGCCGTTGCCGCACCGGCGTCACATGACGAGTATGGGCGTATGGCTGTCCATGACCCCGTCAACGGGCTCCGCGTTGGCATGCTGGCCGGTGGCCTGCTCGGCGCGCTCATCACTGTGCTGACGAGCGTCGGCTACGCCTGGTTGGTTTTCGCCCTCGGCCTGATCGGGGGCGTGATCGGATTCTGGACAGAACGAAGACGGTTGGACGAAGAGCAGCGTTCCTCTCGCACCGAATGACGTCCGGTACGGATCAGACCGCCGCCGGCTTCTCACTCATAGAGAAGTCCATGATCTCGAACTTGGCCCCAGCCGGATCCTCGAGCACGGCGAAGTGCCCGATCTCGACTTCCGTCGCTTCGACGAGGACACCGCCGCCGAGATCGACGGCCGCTCGTTCGG
>JAHEIN010000138.1:0-5467 GCA_024639335.1 bacterium
CGGGTGACCGTGATGCCCCGTTTCTCCAACTCGATCACCCAGTTCGGGTGTTTGGGTCCTTCGTCGAAGCCGATGGCACGGGCGTCCTCATCTCGCCCGGCACAGACGAGGCGCGACACCCCCGACCAGAAGGTGACCCCGAGGCACATCACGCAGGGCTCGGTTGAGGCGAACAGCGAGGTGGGTCCGGCGGCGCCCAGGTCGAAGGTCCCCAGGGCCTGCCCCGCGGCAGCGACCGCCGTCGGCTCGGCGTGGGCGATGGCGGCATTCGTCGGTACCACCACGTTCACCCCGGCCGCGATCAGCCGCCCGGACTCTGTCTCGAAGATCGCCGCCGAGAACGGCCCGCCGGTCTCCTCGTCCACGTTGCGACGGGCGAGTTCGATGACGGCTGCCATTCGCTCGTCGTCGGTCGCCAAGCCGTCCAGGCCTTCGGTGGCGGCGTCCATCCACCTGGGAAGCTCCAGGCTGACGATCATGGCCGGCGCTCGAGCAAGGTCGACAGTGGAAGGGGGAGTCCCTCGGCGGCGTTGAAGATGGACGCAAGCCGAGCCACCTCGCGCTCGAGGCCGTCTGCCGCCGTCACGTCGACGCGCCCGTCGTCGGCCGTGACGAGGAACCCGGGGCGATCGTGGGTCTCGAACCGGGACAGCTCGGTGTATATCCGGGGCTTCACCTCTTCAGGATCGCCGATCTCGGGGCAGAAGGTGAGGCAGTTCCCGCATTCGTTGCACAGTTCGGCCAGCACGAAGTACTGCTGGCGTCCGTCGAGATCCATCTCTTCGGGGGTCGGGAGCCGGAAGAAGGCGTCGTTGGGGCAGACCGTCACACAGAAGTTGCATGCGACGCACCCCCACATCTGCAGCTCGTGATCGACCGCCCGGGGGAGCTTCGATGTTCCCTCCCTCGTGTAGACGCCATTGACCTCGGGATCGTGCAGCGACGCCACGTACGCCGCGACCGGACCCGAATGGCCTCCGGCGTGCGCCTCCGCCGCCCGGAGCGTCCGCCAGGCGCCCAGGTCCGCTACCCCGGCATCTGCCATGTCCCGGCCGAGTGTGGTGAGCATCGGCTTCAGCCGCCCGTATCCGCCGGGTCTCAACAGATCCGAGCAGATGGTCACCGGCGCCAGCCCGAGGCCGACTGCATGGCCGAGATTCTCCTTGGTGATGCCTGCCGAGAAGCTGACCTGCACGTCCCCAGCGTTGTCGGCAACCGCAAGCACTCCGGGAAGCGCCCGGTCGAGCTCGTCGAGCAGTGTCATCGAGAGCACATGGAGCGGTGGACCCGACATGTACATCGTCTCATCGGGCATGAAGTCGCGGTGGTTCTCCACGACCATCGTGTTGGTCAGTTTGATCCCGAACCGTCGCCCCTGTTCGGCGGCGAAACGTCGGAGCTCGCCGATCAACTCGATCCCGCGGTCGAATTGGAGGTCGGCGTCGAAATCGGTGCGCCGGAGCCGAAGCTCGTCGTATCCCAGCGTGCCCTTGAGAATGCCGTGCACCCGGTCGAATCCGAGCAGGGTGGGGTTGAGCTTGACGACCACGTCGAGGCCGTGTCGGGTCATGAGGTGTTTGGTGATCGACTCGATCTCGTCGGGTGGGCACCCGTGAAAGGTCGACAGGGTCACGGTGTCCGCGATGTGCGGATCGAACTCGTGGCTGCGCCACTTTTCGAACGGCTCGGGGATCTCCGATCTGAGCCGCTCGATCGAATCGGAAGCGTCGACGAGCCCATCGATGAAGCCTGAGACCTTGTCAGACGCGATCCCCTCCAAGTCGTAGCCGACGGAGAGATCGAAGACGTGCGATCCCGGATTCTCGCCGAGGTGCGGTTTCAGCTCGTCCCAGCCCGACAGGATGTCGAGGATCATCCAGGCCTTGACGTACTCCTCCAGCGACTCAGCGACCCTGAGCTCCTGGCTCCATTCGATGTTGTAGCCGATCGTCTCCATGTCGATGCAGGGCCGGCCGATCTCCAACTCGTCGAGGATCTGCACCGTCTTGAGCTCGATGATGCGAGAGCCACCGAGCCAGGCGAGCACGATGTTCTCCGCCAGCTGGCTGTGCGGCCCGGCGGCCGGACCGATCGGCGTGGCGGCGTTTCTTCCCATGAAGTCGACCGAGAGATCCGGCCCCGAGGAGACGTCGTAGATGCGGGCCGTGGGGAGATCGAATATCCGGCTGCGGCTGCTCCATTCCTCGGCGATCCGACCGAGCAGCATCGAAAGCGGCATCGGGGTCAGCGGTGGAATCGTCATCGGGTCCTCCTCAGAGTCTGGCGTGGAGTCTGGCTGCTTGTTCCGCAGCCTTGGCGCGGATCTCGAATGCGTCCACGCGGGTCGGTTCTCCGTCTTCGAGCACGCGCTCCCCGTCGATGACGATGTCGAATGGACGGATCCCGGGTGTGAATGCGACGTGCCACGGCACCATCGGCTCGTACGACCACGTGACCGTGTCCTGGCGAGCGTCCGGCGCGAGTTCCCAGCCCTGCTCGAGCCACGACCAGGCAGGTTCGGGGGAGGCCGTGACGTCGACCGAGCGGTTCATCACGTAGGCGAGCCGGAAGGTCTCGATCATGTCCGCCCCGATCCCATCGGTCCCGAGCGCCACCGGATTGTCGAACCGGGCCGGGTCGGCGTAACCGACAGAGTTGTTGAGGTTCGACATCGGGTTGTGGAGGATCGTGCCGGCCAGGGTGTGATCCGTCGGGAGATGGACGCAGTGGGCGAGCAGCCAGTCGTCGTTGGTGAACCCGGCGAGCCGCGTCGGCGCCTCGTAGTCCTCGGGGCCTTCACACACATGGACGTGCACGCCGACCCCGAACTCGCTGGCCAACGCCGCCGCGGCTTCGAGGGTCTCGTCGGAGCATGTGAAGGCTGCATGGATGCCGACCAGGCCATGCGCGCCTTCGGACAGGAATCGGCGGTTCTCTTCGAGGCCGCGTTGGGCACCCTCGGCGCCGTGACGGTCGGTCACGCCGTAGGCAGTGACCACCCTCACTCCGACTTCGGCACACGCATCGGCGATGACCGACAGGGACCCCTCGATCGCATTCGGCGACTCGTGGTGATCGATGATCGTGGTGGTGCCCTGTTCGAGTGCCTCGAGAGCGCCCAGCTTGGCCGACCACTCGATCATCTCGAGGTCGAGCGCCGCATCGAGTCTCCACCAGATCTGTTCCAGGATGCCCTGGAACGTCGTGGGAGTCTCCGGCGGAGCCGGCATACCCCTCGCCAGTGTCGAGTAGAGGTGGTGGTGAGCGCACACCATGCCCGGTGTCGTGGCCGTCATGGGCTCACCGGCTGATGGACACCGAACGGGAGCCTGGCTCGCCACACTCCATCCACCTGGTGGAGAGCGGCTGCGACTGCTCCGGCCGTGGGCACCAGGCCGAGCTCCCCGACACCCTTGACGCCGTAGGGCGACCCAGGATCCGGTGCCTCGACCAGGATCACGTCCACGTCGGGCATGTCCTTGGGGCGGATGATGCCGAGGCTGCGAAGCGTCATGTTGGTCGGACGACCGGTTTCGTCCGTTGGGAAGTCCTCGGTGAGTGCGTAGCCGAGACCCATGTGCACCGCCCCCTCCACCTGACCCTCACACAGGGTCGGGTTGATCGCCTTCCCGACGTCCTGGGCAGCCACCACGCGCTCGATCTTCCCGGTCTCGGGGTCTGCGATCACGACCTGAGCGGCGTACCCGAACGTTGAGTGGAGGATGGGTTCTTCGACGTCCTCCTCGAGCGAGTTCGTCCAATCGATGATGTACTCGCCGGGATAGTCGACTCCGATCTGGCAGCCATCGGCGATCGCGGCCTCACAGGCGGCCTTCACCGAACCGGCCGCCATAAGCGTTCCTCGCGAGCCGGTGGTCTGACCGGCGCCCAGCTCGCGGCTGGTGTCGACGATCACCTCGATACGGCCAGGCTCGACCCCGAGCTCCGTCACCGCCACCTGGAGGGCGACGGTGTGTACGCCCTGGCCCATCTCGGTCCAGCAATGGCGAACCTCGACCTGGCCGTCCTCACGGAAGCGGATCACCGCCCTGGCGACCTCCTTGAAGCCGTTGCCGAGACCTGAGTTCTTCAGCGACAGCCCGAGGCCGACTGCCTTGCCCTCCGAGCGGGCCGTCTCGTAGGCCTCCTTGACGGCCTCGAGGCACTGCCGCGCTCCGAGGCATCCGTCGTCCATCCGCTGGCCCGGGCCCCAGATCACACCCGGCTCGACGACGTTGCGGCTGCGCATCTCCCAACCGGTGATCCCCACCTTCTCGGCGAGGCGGTCGAGCGCCCCCTCCATGGCGAACTGTGCCTGATTGGCGCCGAAGCCCCGGAAGGCTCCGCACACCGGATTGTTGGTGCGGACCGCCACCGCCTCGACGTCGATCGTCGGCGTCACATACGGTCCGGAGGCGTGACCCGCCGCTCGTTCCAGGACCTTCATCCCGACCGACGCATAGGGGCCAGAGTCGCCGATCATCCGGGCTTTCACTCCGGTCAGCTTGCCGTCCCCGTCGCAGCCGACAGACAGGTCGATGCGGATCGGATGGCGTTTCGCATGGACGAGCATCGATTGCTCGCGGGTGAGCGTGCATTTCACCGGGCGGCCTGACAGATGGGCAGCGAGTGCCGTCTGAGCCTGGTTGGACATGTCCTCCTTGCCGCCGAAGGCGCCGCCGTTTGAGACGAGCTGCACACTGACCTCATCCGTGGGGAGGTCGAGCACGGCGCAGATCTGATCACGGTCGTCCCAGACTCCCTGTCCGCCGGAATACACGTGAAGCCCGCCGTCCTCTCGGGGAACGGCGAGCGTCGACTCGGGCTCCAGGAACGCGTGCTCGACCCGCTGGGTCTCGAACACTTCCGAGATGACATGCGCCGAGTCGGCCAGCGCAGCGTCGGTGTCGCCGCGGGCATAGACCGAGCGCGAGAGCACGTTGCCGTCGAGCCCCCACACTGCGTCCTCCTCCGAGTCGAGCGCGGAGCTCGCGTCCGTGAAAGGGATGTGCACGTCATAGGAGATGTGGATCAGCTCCGCTGCCTCACGAGCGATCTGCTGGGTCTCGGCGACCACGATGGCCAGAACATCGCCGAGATAGCTGGTGCGGCCCCCGATCGGGATGAAGACCGGCCAGTCGGTGTGGATCAGCCCGACCGAGAGCTGACCGGGAACGTGGTCTCCGGTGTAGACGGCGACGACGCCCTCGAGTGCCTCGGCGGCTTCGGTGTCTATGCCGAGCACGTCTGCTCGAGCGTGGTCCGCCAACCTCAGTGCTCCATGGAGCATCCCCGGCACCCGCATGTCGTCGATGTAGCCGCGATCACCGAGGGCGAGCTCGGCGGCCTCGTACTTCGCGCCGCCCGATCCGATGCCGTCCGGAGCGACGGGTTCGGGAATCGGGTCGCCGGTGGCGAGCAGCTCGATCGCTTCGATGATCTTGGTGTACCCGGTGCAGCGACAGAG
>JAHEIN010000138.1:5567-7451 GCA_024639335.1 bacterium
GTGGCGCCGGTCGCTGGAGTCGAACAGGATGGCCGTGTGGTCCTCGTCGGCTGTCCGGCCGAGGATCTCGGTCTCTTCCCGATCTGGTGGGCGGATGGCTTCGAGTTCCAGCAAGCGGAAGGACCGGCGGTGGAGAGACCCCAGGACGTGAGATGTGTCCAGGAAGTCGTGTCGACACCGTTCGGTTGGTTCGCCGGTGGGCTCGGATCGCTACTCCGATCGCCGGATGGTGTCTCATGGGAGATCCTCGACGTCCCGGCGCTTCTCGGCTACGAGTTCAGTGGTCAGCTGGGCTACGCAGACAACCTCTTCGTCTCACCCGACGGAGCCAGACTGACCGTGCTGTTCCGTCGGGCTGCGCAGGCCGAGTCGACCATTGCGAACCTCGTTACCACGATCGACGGCGAGACCTGGGACGAGAACGCTCATCCCTCCCAATCGCTGTTCGACAGCTCGGGGATCGCCACAGTGATCGCAGGTGGCGACGGGCTGCTCGCGGCCGGCTCATCGCCGGGGGGGGAGTTCGTGCCCACTGCTGCCGTCTTCACCTCACCGAACGGGCTTCGTTGGCGGCGGGTCACCCCGGCGGGTGGGCCCGATTTCGACGACAAAGTGATCGAAGACGTCATGCAGGTCGGGGATCGGTTCATCGCCGTCGGGGGAGACTTCTTCGAGACCGGTCTGATGACCGCCTGGACGTCTCCGAACGGTTACGACTGGCGGCGGCTCCCGCATCCACCCGAGACCACCGACCCATCGGTCGCCTTCATGTCCGGGCAGGCATTGACCGTTGCCGACGGGTACATCTGGGTGGCGGGACGCGATTTCGACGCCCGACGGGGCGAGCCACAGGAGCTACCGGCCATCTGGCGTTCGCCCGACGGCGAGGCGTGGCAACGATTGCCCATCGACCAACTGCCGATCAACGTGCCGTTCGAGATCGCCTCGACCCCCGATCTGAGAATCGGCATCTGGCCACCACCCGCAAGCTCGATCGACGAGCCGGTGATCCTGTTCACCGCCGACTGACCGCACCTCGGAGAACCTGTCGACATGCCGGCGGTGGGTGTTGGGTCGCCGCGGTTCGAGGACGCGCCCGGTCCGGGTCCGTCGAGTCGACCGGCCCGGGCTGCGAGCGACGCATCACGTTGAGCCCATCGGCCCAATCAGCGGCGCCACCAGCTCTTCCAGGCTGGGGCCGCTCTTCTCCTCGAGGTCGTAATACACGCGGACCGATGGGGTCTCGAGATCGAGGAGGCCGGCCAGGTCGATCGGCGTCCCGATGATGACCACGTCCGCCTGCGCCGAGGCCCGGTGGATCGTTTCACGGAGGTCATTGCGCTGCTCCTCGCCGTAGCCCATTGCCGGCAACACCTCCTCGAGGTGCGTCCACTCGGCGAAGACGTCGACCAGTGAGCCGACTGCGAAGGGGCGAGGGTCGATGACGTCCGACGCGCCGAAGGTCCTGGCCGCCACCATGCCGGCGCCATAGGCCATCTCGCCATGAGTGGTCGTGGGGCCGTCCTCCACCACCAGCACGCGTTTGCCGGCGATGAGATCGGGGTCGTCGACACGCACCACCGAGGCGGCCTCGATCACCATGGCGTCGGGGTTGGCCCAGGCAATGTTCGCCCGGATCGTCGCCAGGTCCTCTGGCTGGGCCGAGTCGACCTTGTTGATGATGATCACGCCCGCCCGGCGCAGATTCGCTTCACCCGGCCAGTAGCGCAGCTCGTGTCCGGCGCGGTGTGGGTCTACGACGCAGATGTCGAGGTCGGGCCGGATGAACGGCGTGTCGTTGTTGCCGCCGTCCCAGAGGATCACGTCGGTCTCCGCCTCGGCCGCCTCCAGGATCGCTGCGTAGTCTGCGCCCGCGAACACGAC
>JAHEIN010000139.1 GCA_024639335.1 bacterium
GCGAGAGCCATCGCTGCGCCCACTGCCCAATACCGGGCGCCATCGCGTCGAACGGCGCGCTGCTCTTTGGAGCGCCGCTCGAGCCAACCCATCGCCACGAGGGCGATGGGAACCGTGCCGAACCAGTAGTAACCGGCGATCGGTTGCAAGACGTCGACGAGTACCGTCAGCCCTGCGCCAAAGGCAACGGCGCTCCAGATCATCATCCACTGCCAGCCGTCGGCGTTCAGCGCAACGGATGTGCGCGTTCTGAGCGACTCGACGTCGGCGAGGATCTCGAGCGGGTCTTCGGTGTGCATCGGGGCCTCCACTTTGTGATGCAAAGTTGGTTTACTCTGCAGGACAAAGTGGCGGGTGTCAAGGGATTCATGTCTTCGGCCTTGCGCATCCTGCGTCCGACGTGCGCGATGCGATATGCGCCACGCGACCGCGCGCCATGTGAACCGGAGGTGTGACACGAAGCTCACCGCCCAGAGCACCGAGTGCCGAGCTTCGCTCGACGGGATAGGTGCCGGCCGACCTCACACTTTGCGCGAGCGGCAGCTCTGGCCGACCGGCGTCTGTTCGAGGCTCTCGCATCCCTTCGGGCTCTCACGCTCCCGCCTCCCGGCCAGCAGAGTTACAGAGCGCCGAACTGGCGCTCGGTGGGCTCCGCTCAACAGAACCAGGGCTCGGTGAGCCGAGGACGTCCGGTGATGGCACCTGCTGGGATCTGTGCCGTGACATCACCGTTCTCTGCCGTCTCGAGGGCCATCAGCCACATGTCGGTCAGCGTCTCGAGGAGTGGCTCGTCGTTCGAGGCCGCCTGCTCGGCGCGGCTTGCCATACGAGTCTGAAGTTCGTCAGTGACCGGATCCGGGGAAGCCCAGACATACGACAGCGAATCCTCGTCGTATCCACCAATGAGATCGGAGATCCCCGGGATGTCCAGGATCAGTGAGCCACGGGGAATCAGCAGGCGGATCGCCAGTTGGACCGGCTCGGTCACTTCGAACAGATCGAACTCCTCGATGAATGAGAAGATGTCGGCCAGATCACCTGCCGCAGTCCACGGCGTGAAGGGCAGCCAAGAAGGATGAATCTCCAAGCCGACCTCACGGCACAATTCCAGCGCCGTGGCCATGTCTTCCCGTGTATGCCCCTTGTCGAGCACGTCCAGCACGGCATCGTTCGTGGACTCGAACGCCGAGGTCACGAACAGCACGTTCCGGGCAGCCAACTCGGCCAGCAGGTGGCGATGCATCAGCAGGTGCTCGACCTTGATCGTCACATCGAACGTGAGGTCCGGGTGTCGGTCGTTGACCGAGCGCAGCACTTTCATTGCGTGTGCCGCACCGTTGAAGAAGTCCGGATCCCCGAACGTGACGTGCCGCGCTCCCGCAGACGCGAGGTTGTCGACGTCGGCCTGCACGGTCTCGGGTTCGACAATACGGAAACGCCCGTCGTACACGACCGGCAGCGGACAGTGCCGGCACCGATGCCGGCAGCCGTGGCTCGCCTCGACGTAACCGACACGGCGATGATCGTCTCGCACGCTCAGGTGTGCGTATGAAGCGAGGTCCGGGAGCCCTGAGCGGTCGGGTACGACGAATTGCTGCCTACCGATGTCGACCGACACACCCTCCGGCTCACCGCGATCCGAGGCGACCGCTTCCACCCACGAAACCAGGTGCTCCTCGTACTCCCCCACGATGACGCGATTGACCCCCTCGATCTTGCCCATGTCGGCGTAGAGGCCGTAGATGGCGACAGGCAGCTCCGGGGCTGCGGCCTTCACCCGCTCGACAGTCCGTTGAGCGAGCCGCATGGCGGTGTGCATCGGAACCGAGATGGCCACGGCGTCGACGGGCTGGAGCGCACTGCTGTCAAAGGTATCGACCGCGAGATCCATCGCGTCGACCTGGTGACCCGCAGAAGCCAGTCTGGCTGCCGGGGACGCAACGTGGAGCGGTTGGTGACCGAGTTCATAGGTCGAGACGAGCAGGATCCTCACGCCACCAGGGTATTCCGATCCAATGCTTCTGCATGAGGGGGCTCTGTAACGTGGCAGGGATGCGCCACAGCAGCTTCCTCCGATTGCCGTCCACGGAAGTTCACCTGGTCGATTCGGGGGGCTCCGGCATGCCGTATGTGCTCATCCATGGGCTCGGTGGCAATCATGCGAATTGGATCGAGGTGTTCGATGGGCTCGCCGCACGCAGCCGTGTGATCGCGGTCGACTTGCCGGGGTATGGCTATTCCCCTCCCATCGCCCGCCATGACCTCGATCAACTCACAAACGTGCTGATCGAGCTGCTCGAGACCTTTGGCGAACCGTCCGTCCTCATCGGAAACTCGATGGGCGGCTTACTCGCCGAGATGGTCGCAGCCGCCAGGCCGAGCCTGGTCGACGACATGGCCCTCATCGCGCCCGCGAGCCCCATCGTCTCGATTCGACACCGACCGAGAATTGCCGTCGCCGCCCGCTTGGCTGCCCAATCCTTCCCATGGTTGGGCACGCCGGTCGTCGAGGCATATCGACGCCGGACAAGCCCTCAGCAACGTGCAGAGTTACTTCTCGATCTGGTTGCGGCTGATGCTTCGCTCCTGCCGGAACGAGTGAGGTCGGCGTCGTATGCGATGGCACACCGGCGAGCTGCGATGCCCTGGGCGACACGCGCGCTGGTCGAATCCACCGCATCGATGCGACGGATGTTCGTCCCGCCCGGGCGATTCCGCCGAATGATCGCCTCCATCGGACACGAGGCGCTCGTACTGAGCGGTGACCGTGACACGCTGGTCGAGCCCGGGGCGATCGACGCACTCGAGGTTCTCCGGCCAGACTGGACCTTCCGTCGCCGAGCAGGGATCGGGCATGTGCCGCAGATGGAAGCCGCGGAGTGGGTGCTCGAAGAAATCGACACCTGGATGGCACGGAGCAGCAACAGTACGTCCCAAGCGACTTGAGACAGGGAGACCCACAGACGACTCCGGGCCTCCCCCACTTCATCTCTGGCTCGAACGCACTCGGCACGTTCGAACTGCCGACCCCGGACCCAGGTCCGCAATCCCCGGCCCGGAAGTAGGCTCCGGGACATGTCGAACAACCCGGACCTCACCTTCATCGACGGATTCGTCCACCAGCTCCACGACGCAGACCCCACCGAGACCGGCGAGTGGCTCGACTCGCTCGACGCCGTCGCTTCCGGACGGGGAACCACCCGGGCGAAGTTCCTCATGGCCAAGTTGCTCGAACGAGCACACCAGATGTCGCTTGGCGTGCCAGGCTCGGTCAGCACGCCTTACATCAACACGATCCCACCCGAGGAAGAGCCCGACTATCCGGGTGACGAGATCATCGAAAAGCGGATTCGCCGTTTCATCCGCTGGAACGCGGCAGTGATGGTGATCAAGGCCAACAACCGATCGAAGGGCATCGGCGGCCACCTCTCGTCGTTCGCCTCCTCAGCACTCATGTACGAGGTCGGGTTCAACCACTTCTTCAAAGGCAAGTCCGACGGCCCCGGCGATGCCGTCTACATCCAGGGGCACGCATCACCGGGGATCTACGCCCGGGCATTCCTGGAGGGCAGGCTCGACGAGGAGCATCTGGACAACTTCCGGCACGAGATCGGCGGTCACGGACTGAGCTCCTACCCACACCCCCGGCTCATGCCCGATTTCTGGGAATACCCCACCGTGTCGATGGGAATCGGACCGATGAACTCGCTGTACCAGGCGCGCTTCAACAAGTACCTGCACAACCGAGGCCACGACGACACGTCTGACTCGAGAGTCTGGTGCTTCCTCGGAGATGGCGAGTGCGACGAGCCGGAGACCCTCGGTTCGATCTCCCTCGCAGCACGGGAGGGCCTCGACAACCTGACCTGGGTCGTGAACTGCAACCTGCAGCGGCTCGACGGCCCGGTGCGAGGAAATGGCAAGGTGATCCAGGAGCTCGAGGCGATCTTCCGGGGAGCAGGGTGGAACGTCATCAAGGTCATCTGGGGCAGCAACTGGGACCCGATCCTGGAGCAGGATCACAGTGGCGCCCTGATCAACGTGATGAACTCCACGGTTGACGGCGAATACCAACGCTACAAAGCAGAGGACGGTTCATTCGTTCGCGAGAGGTTCTTCGGCAAGGATCCCGAGGCACTCGCACTGGTCGAGCACATGTCGGATGACGAGATCTGGGCATTGAGACGTGGTGGCCACGACCCCCGCAAGCTGTACGCCGCCTACGCCAAGGCCCAGACCCTGAAGGGTTCTCCGACGGTGATCCTGGCCAAGACGATCAAGGGTTGGGCACTCGGACCGGACGTCGAGGGTCGCAATGCGACCCATCAGATCAAGGAACTCACGAACCAGCAACTTCTCAACCTCCGCAGCCGCCTCCATCTCGAAGACGAGATCCCCGAAAACGCTCTGAGCGGCGACCAAGATCCGCCTTACTACCGCCCGCCTGCGGATTCACCAGAAGGTCGATATCTGCGTCGGACTCGCGCGCAACTCGGTGGCGACCTTCCCAAGCGAACGACCGAGGTTCGCTCGAAGCTCGAACTGCCACCGCCAGATGTGTACGACCAGGTCTTTCAAGGCTCGGGGAAGGTCGAGGCGTCGACAACCACCGCCTTCACCCGGCTCCTCAGAAACCTCGCGAGATCGGAGGGCTTCGGCCCGCGGGTCGTGCCGATCGTGCCCGACGAAGCCCGGACCTTCGGGATGGACTCGCTGTTCCGAGAACTGAAGATCTACGCGTCCAAGGGTCAGCTGTACGAGCCCGTGGATGCCTCGATGCTGCTGGCCTACATCGAGAGCATCGATGGTCAGATCCTCGAGGAGGGCATCACCGAGGCGGGTTCGATGGCGTCGTGGACCGCAGCAGCCACCAGCTACGCCACCAGGGGCGTTCCGATGGTCCCGTTCTTCATCTTCTACTCCATGTTCGGCTGGCAAAGAACCGGGGACTTCCTGTGGGCGGCCGCCGATGCCCGAGCGCGCGGTTTCCTGATCGGAGCCACCGCCGGACGCACCACACTGATGGGCGAGGGGCTACAACACCAAGACGGGCACTCGCTGGTGCTCTCGTCCGTGGTGCCGACTGCGCTGTCATACGACCCCGCATTCGCCTACGAGACCGGCGTCATCATCCGCGACGGGATCGAGCGGATGTATCAGAACAACGAAGACATCTTCTATTACATCACCGCCTACAACGAGAACTACATCCAGCCGCCGAAGCCAGAAGGCGTCGACCGCGGCATTCTGGACGGCCTCTACAAGTGGGCGGAGGCCCCGGAAGGTCCTGCTCACCGGGCAACGATCCTCTTCTCCGGGTCGGCGAACCTCGCCGCTCGCGAGGCGCAGAAGGAACTCGCCGAGCACTTCGATGTCGCCGCCGACCTCTGGTCGGCAACGTCGTACAAGCTCCTGCGAGAGGATGCACTCGAAGCAGATCGGTGGAACCGGCTCCATCCCACGGAGCCTGGGCGAGTCCCATTCGTCACGTCGGCTCTGTCCGAAGGCGCGGGCCCGGTCGTTGCGGTGACGGACTTCATGCGAGTCGTAGCCGAACAGGTACAGCCGTGGGTGCCGAGGGACTACATCCCGCTCGGCACCGACGGATTCGGCCGATCTGACACCCGTGAGGCGCTCCGGCGCTTCTTCGAGACCGACACCGGCCACGTGGTCGTTGCCGTCCTCTCTGGCCTGGTGCGCAGCGGAGCGCTCCCACCGGAGACGATGCAGCTGGCATTCGAACGGCACGGCATCGATCCGGACACGACACCGCCCTGGAAGCGCTGACACCCGAGGTCGGCACCGCCCGACACCGCCCGACGCCACTAGTTCCAGAGCACCATATCGGTCAATTGTGGTCTCCAGGGACCGATACTGACTGCAGAGATGTCACAGGAGACCGAAACCACCTCGACCGGCTCGCAGCGCTGGCAAGAACGGCGCCTCGCGGCATTCCTCATCCGCGCGCTGATCTTCCTCGTCCCGTTGGTGGCCGGCTTCTTCGCAGGCGCCTGGGTATCGCATCGACTCCCCGAGCCCGATCGGGTGTCACAAGTCGTGACGTGGTGGGTGGTGACGATCGCCACTGCAACTGCCGCAGCGACCCTGGTGGATCGGTTCGCTCGTCGTTTCCTACCGCTTTCGACCTTGCTCAAGATGAGCATGCTCTTTCCCGACGAGGCTCCATCGCGCCTCCGGGTCGCCCGGAGGTCCGGCTCGATGTCGGAGTTGAAACGCCGTGTGACAGCCATCGAGACGGGAGGCGACCGATCTACCGCAGAGGCCGCCGAGTTGATCCTCTCCCTGTCCGCAGCACTCGGCAAACACGACCGCAAGACACGAGGTCATTCCGAGCGAGTTCGAGCGTATGTCGACATGATCTCCGAGCAGCTGGGACTCGCCCAGGGTGATCGTGACCGGCTCCGATGGGCCGCCCTCCTGCACGACATCGGCAAGTTGGAGATTCCCGGAGAAATCCTGAACAAGGATGGTTCCCTCGATGAGGCCGAATGGGAGGCGATCCGACAGCATCCGGTTCACGGACTCCGGATGATCTCTCCGATCGCCGCATGGCTCGGGCCGTGGGCGGATACGATCGCTCATCACCACGAGCGGTATGACGGCACCGGCTATCCGTACGGGCTCGCCGGCGACGACATCGCCTACGGAGCGAGGATCGTCGCGGTTGCAGACGCGTACGACGTCATGACCAGCGGGCGATCCTATCAGCGCGCGATGTCGGCGAATCAGGCACGACGTGAGATCGTCTCGATGTCGGGGATTCAGTTCGATCCGAAGGTCGCCAGGGCGTTGATGCGGGTAGCGCTCGGAAGGCTGCGCTGGGCGACCGGGCCGCTCGCCGCAATCGGGCAATTCCCCTGGTCGAGAGGGCTACCGGCGCTGGGTCGGGATGTGGTGACCCTGGCTGCGAGTTCGGCGATCATGACCACTTCCCTTGTCACGGGAGTCGTCCCCTCACCCGCAGATCTCCCGACTCGTGAGATCGTCGAGGTGGTGATCGCCGGAGCAGGGCTCGGCGGCGACATCGTCGACGCCATCGTTGCCGCCGATGAGCCGTCGAACGACACCGTGGCCGATGCGACAGCCCCAAACGCTGCTGATGGGACAACGACGACCACCCACCTGGTTGCCACCGCCGAGACCTCTCCAACGACTGCGCCGACCACGACCTCGGGTCCGGCGACGACGGCCACGACCACCACTGCGACTACCACGACTCCACCCACCACGACCACCACCACCCCAGCGACCACGACTCCACCCACCACCACCACCACCACAACAACCACAACCACCACCACCACAACCACCACCACAACCACCACCA
>JAHEIN010000294.1 GCA_024639335.1 bacterium
GCATCGATGAGATGCTCGGCGCAAGCGATGAAGTCGGTGAACGTGTTGACCTTCGACGCCATCTTCCCGCTGCGATGCCACAATCGGCCCATCTCGCCGCCACCTCTGACATGGGCGATTGCGAAGATCACGCCCCGTTCCAGCAGCGATAGGCGGGCGGACGAGAAGGTCGGGTCCATCGACGCCTCATACGAGCCGTAGCCATAGAGCAGCATCGGGCGCGGGGTGCTGGTGTCGAGATCCGAGCGATGCACGATCGAGATGGGGATGCGGGCGCCGTCTGCCGCCACCGCCCACTCCCGTCGCGAGCTGTATTCCGACGGGTCATATCCTCCGAGGACCGGCGTCTCCTTGATCAACGTGCGTTCGCCCGATTGCAGATCGATGTCGATGATCCGTGCCGGCGTCACCATCGATTGATACGCCACCCGGAGAACGTGGGTGTCGAACTCGAGGTTGCTGGACGCCCCGACGGCGTAGACCTCCTCGTCGAAGCTCAGAGGATCTCGCCGTCCGGAATCGTCGATGACTTCGATCGATCGAAGCCCGTTGGAGCGGCCGAACACTACGAGCTGATCAGCAAGCGGCAAGACGCCATTGATCCGCTTCAGGTCGTCGTGTCCGATGAGCTCACGCTGGTGGCGAGTTGCGACGTCGACGGACATCAGGCGGCCGTTCGGCGCATCTTCGTCGGTCACGATGAGCCAGGCGTCGTCCCGATGCTCGACGAAATACTCGACGCCCTCCTTGCGGGGCAGCACGCCGGCGAACGCTCCGGTCGGGTTGTCGGCATCGAGGAACCACGCACTCGATGTCTCGGCCGAAGAAGCCGAGATGATGAGGTATCGTCTGTCCTGGGTGGTGCCGACCGAGAGGAACATCCGGTCGTCGGGTTCTTCCATCACGATCGTGTCAGTCGATGAGTCCGACCCGATCCGATGACGCCACACCCGGTGCGGACGATGGGCCGCATCGACAGTCGTGTAGAAGACGTACTCCTCGTCAGAAGACCAAGCGGTCGAGTAGTAGGTGCCGTCGACGGTGTCGTCGAGATCGGCTCCGCTCTCGAGATCGCGGATCCTCAGCTGGTACGACTCGCTGCCGTCGTGATCGACCGAATACATCGCGTATCTCTGGCTGGGGCTGATGTTGTAGGTGCCCAGCTGGGTGTACTCCTGGCCCTCCGCGAGACCGTTGACGTCGAGCGTGACCTGGCGCTCCCCATCGGGCGCGCCGTGCATCCGCACGAGCGTCGGATACTGGGAACCCTCGGCAGTCTCGGAGGCATACCACCAGTCGCCTCGTTTCGCCGGGGCCGAGATGTCGTCTTCGAGCACGCGTGACCTGATCTCTTCGAAGATCGCCTCGCGGAGGTCGGCCAATTGGGCCAAGGAGGACTCGGTGAACTCGTTCTCGGCCTCGAGATAGGCGACGACCTCGGCGTCGGAGCGGTCACGCATCCAGGCGTACGCGTCGATGGATGTCTCGCCGTGCAGCTCACGTTCGATCGGTCGGCGCGAAGCCGTCGGTGCGTTCATCGCCGACAGCGTAGAACCGATGCATGTGCAGTCCGCATCCGGGCGGATGGTCGATACCATCGCCAGGGTGGAACTCCTCGAATCGCTCTGGGATCAGATGACCGACTCGGCAAAAGCCGTTCAGACCATCGTCGTCATCGCCCTTCTGCTTCTGGTCCGATGGCTCATTCTCAGAGCGGTTCACGGCCGCCTCGAGGACTCGGCGTCGTACTTCCGGACCCGCAAGTGGATGGCGTATGTCGCCTTCGCGGTGGGCGCCTATGCGATCTTCGGCATTTGGACCGATCGGGGGACCAATCTCGGAACCTATCTCGGAATTCTCTCTGCAGGTATCGCCATTGCGCTCGCCGACGTCCTCGAGAACATGGCAGGTTGGGCCTTCATCGTCGTCCGTCGCCCCTTCAAGGTGGGAGACCGCATCGAGATTCAGGGCCGCGCAGGCGATGTGGTCGACATCCGTGTGTTCAGGTTCACGATGCTCGAGATCGGTG
>JAHEIN010000022.1 GCA_024639335.1 bacterium
TTGCGATCAGAAGCGTCCGGTGCCCGGCAAACCTCGCCAGAGCATCAGAAAGCCGGATCACCAACGCCCTCGATCGACTCCAGGCAGTGGGCCGCCCACCGGTGGACATCCCAGCGATCCACTCGTCGCCGCAACACCCGCATCGCCGACCGCTGCTCGGCGACATCCGAATCGATCGATGCCGCCAGCGCCTCGGCCAGTTCATCGACGTCATAGGGGTTCACGATCGTGGCGCCCTTCAACTCTTCGGCGGCGCCGGCGAATTCGGAGAGGACGAGTGTTCCGGTGTCCTCGCTGCGGACGGCGACATACTCCTTCGCGACGAGGTTCATCCCATCCCTCAGCGGCGTGACGAGCATGACATCTGCCGCCATGTAGTGAGCCAGCAGTTCCATGTGATCGAGGCTGCGGTAGTAGTAGTGCACCGGGACCCAGCCCGCTGCACCGTACGCCCCGTTGATCCTCCCCACGATGCGCTCGATTCTTTCACGGATGACCTGATACTCACCGACGTTCTGACGGCTGGGCACGGCGACCTGCACCATGACGACCCGACCCCGCAGATCCGGCCGGTCGGCGAGCAACGTTTCGAAGGCTCTCAGACGCTGGTCGATGCCCTTCGTGTAGTCCAGTCGATCGACTCCGAGAATGATGGCGTCGGGATCACCTAGCTCGGACCGCAGCGCAGTTGCTGCAGCTCGTGCCGACGGTCTCTCAGCCTCGTCGGCGTATTTCGGCGAGTCGATCGATATCGGCACGGTTTCGGTCGTGATCGTCCGCCCCTCGTACGACAGCGTCTCGGCCGGGCCGGTCGCCGATGTGAATGCTCGGGCGGACCGCCCGAAGTTGACCAGTGACTGGTGGGTCTGAAAGCCGATGACGTCGGCGCCCAGCAACCCTTCCAGAATCTCTTCGCGCCACGGCAAGCGTCCGAAGATCTCGACAGGCGGGAATGGGATGTGGAGGAAGAAGCCGATGCGGTTCGTGACGCCCATCGAGCGCAGGAAGCCCGGCACCAGCTGGAGCTGGTAGTCCTGAACCCAGATGGAATCGGCGGCGTCCGAGCCCGACGCCACCACCGACGCGAACCGGCGGTTCACGTCGACATAGGGATGCCACCAGTGTCGATGCAATTCGACCGGTCGGATGGCGTCGTGATACAGCGGCCAGATCGTTCCGTTGCAGAAACCCTCGTAGAACAGGTCGATGTCTGATTCGCTCAGCGGCACCGGAACCTGATTGATCCCATCGACGGTGAATGCCTTGGGCGAACCGCCGGCGACACCCGGCCAACCCACCCAGACGCCGCCCCTCGCCTGGAGGACCGGGCTCAGAGCCGAGACGAGTCCCCCGGGGCTCGTAACCCACTGGCCGGAATCGTCGTCCCATCTGACGGGAAGGCGATTCGCCACAACAACGAGTCCCCCTCCTCGACCGATACCCTGCGCAACTGGGTCGAGTGTTCTCCGAGCCATGTGTATGACGATAGGGGACACGCATACCGATGCGCGAGGTTCGTTTCGATCGGTCGTCGGTAGGCTCTCGAGATGGCAATATTCGACAACGTCGTGGAGGCGGTCGGCAACACACCGTTGGTGCGACTGTCACGACTCCACCCCTCAGGCAACCTCGTCGCCAAGGTCGAACACATGAATCCCGGTGGCTCGATCAAGGAACGAATCGCCGTGTCGATGATCGATGCAGCCGAAGCAGACGGCCTGCTCTCACCCGGCGGAACGATCATCGAGCCGACATCGGGGAACACCGGCGTGGGTCTGGCTCTCGTCGGAGCCGTGAGGGGATATCGGGTCATCTGTACGGTCCCGGACAAGGTGTCGCAGGAAAAACGCGACCAGTTGACGGCATACGGGGTCGAGGTCATCGTCACGCCCACGGACCGCCTCCCCGAGGACGAGGACAGCTATTACGGCGTCGCTCGACGGCTCACCGAGGAGATCGACGGCGCATTCAACCCGAATCAATACTTCAATCAGGCGAATCCGGCCGCCCACGAGGCGACCACGGGCCCTGAGCTGTGGAACCAGACCGAGGGTTTGATCGACGTCCTCGTCGCCGGAGTGGGCACCGGCGGCACGATCACCGGGGCCGGCCGCTATCTCAAAGCGCGGAATTCGGCGATCGAGTTGGTGGGAGCCGACCCGGAAGGATCGATCTACACGGCCGGCCCCGACGGTGACATCCACCAGTACTACGTCGAGGGCGTGGGGGAAGACTTCTATCCGGAGACCGTCGACCTGGAACTCATCGATCGCTTCATCGAGGTGAACGACGCTGAATCGTTCGCCATGACCCGCCGGCTCGCCCGCGAAGAGGGTCTCCTGGTCGGAGGTTCGTGTGGCATGGCTGCCCACGCTGCGATCCAGGTTGCCTCAGAGGACCCCGACAAGCTGGTCGTGGTCATTCTTCCCGATTCCGGCCGCGGCTATCTGTCGAAGGTCTTCAACGACGATTGGATGCGCGCACACGGGTTCGGAGAACTCCTCGAAGGCGGCTAGCGCTACACGCCCCACGCGCCCCGCTTCACGCCACACGCCACACGCCATCCGCCATGAAGCGTCTGCAACAAGGGTCTCGGGGCGGAGGCTTGCCTCGCCCGCGGCGCATCACTCCATTCCTGGTAGCTCACCTGCAGGCGCGGAGCCAACAGCCGACAGCCGAGCTCCGGGATCACACCCGGTCGAGGGCCTGGGCGAGATCGGCGATGAGGTCCTCGGCGTCCTCCAGGCCGACCGAGAGGCGGACCAGACCGTCGGTGATGCCGACTGCCGCTCGCTCCCCAGGCGTCATGTCGCCGTGGGTCATCGTGACCGGATGGGTGATGAGTGACTCGACCGAGCCCAGGTTCTCGGCCAGCGACCACAACTCGACTGCGGCCATCAGCTTCTTTCCTGCCTCGACCCCGCCGCGGACCTCGAACCACGCCATCGCACCGAATCCGCTCGCTTGCCGGGTCGCCAACTCGTGCTGTACGAATGACTCGAGCCCGGGGTACGAGACCGATTCGACCTTGGGATGGCCCTCGAGGAACGATGCGACCTCCATGGCGTTCGCCGACTGACGGTCCATCCGCTCCGACAGCGTCTTGACGCCCTGGAGGGTGAGCCACGCAACCTGTGGTGACATGATCATGCCTGCCGATTTCTGGATGAACCGCAACTTCGACTGGAGTTCTTCGGTCGCAGCCACAACTGCCCCGCCGAGTGTCGCGTTGTGCCCGTCCATGTACTTGGTCGTCGAGTGCAGGACGAGGTCAGCGCCCAGCTCGAGCGGGCGTTGGTAGTACGGGGTGAGGAAGGTGTTGTCGACCACATGAGGAACGCCGTCCGAGCGCGCGATCTCCGACACGGCAGCGAGATCGGTGAGCTTCAACGTCGGGTTTGCCGGAGTCTCGGTGAACACGAGTTGAGTGTTGTCGCGCATCGCCGCTTCGACGTTGGCGGCATCCGAGGTGTCGACGAAGGAGAACTCGACTCCGAATCGCGACATCACTTGCGTGGCGAACCGGTGGGTTCCCCCGTAGACGACGTCCGAGACGACACAGTGGCTTCCTGCATCCAGGAGCGCAAGCATCACAGCTGTCGTGGCCGACATCCCGGTGCCGTACGCGGTGGCAGCCGCGCCGCCCTCCAGCACCGCAACCTTCTCCTCGAAGGCGGCGACGGTCGGGTTGCCGGCCCGCGAGTAGGAGAACCCCTTCGCCATGTAATCATCGACCGACTCCTGCACGAACGTCGTCGACTGATGGATCGGGGTGAGGATGGCTCCGGTGACCGGATCAGGCGTCACGCCTGCGTGAATCTGCTTCGTACGAAATCCCATCTCTCCATTCTCGCGCGGCTCGGCCGTTTTCGGCGAACGCGGCCGAGCCCCCACCGCGGTGGGGGCTCGACAGAACCTCTTGAACGATGACGGCGAGAGCCGCTGCGGGGGGACCAGCTCCACAGATTCCAGAGGCCGGTGGTCCGAGGTTGAAGTCGCTACCTGTTGCCGTTTTGGCGAGTAGCGCCTGTGATAGCCGGTGCGCTACTCAGCGCTCGGCCACCTCCAGAGTCCCAAAACTACCTGTCAAAATGGACCACCTCCTTTCTCTGGTGACCACATTGTGCCATCGATCGCGAGCTTTCGTGCGGAATTCCGAGAGGATGATTCGGAGCGGCCGCCCGGTTGCGGTCGGAGTGGCATCGGTACGCAACCGGACAGGCGGTCGCCTTTCTCAGCCGACGATCTCGGCGACCGTGAGCCCCCCGCCCCGATCGCCAGCCGATGTCGGCCATGCCATCGTCGAGTCGTAGGCTCGCCCGATGCTCGAATTCGGCCTGAGCACACAGGAACTGGTCATTGGCCTCGGGGTGGTCGTGGTTGCCGCCGCCCTCCAGGGTTCGATCGGGTTTGGGCTGGCCGTGCTCAGTGTTCCGATCCTCACCTTCATCGACCCGGTGTTCACCCCGATCCCCGTGCTCATTCTGAGTCTCCTCGTCGGCGCTGCGACGCTGGCCCGTGAACGAACCGATCTGGATCTCGAAGGTCTCGGTTGGGTCATCGCCGGCCGTGTGCCAGGCGCCCTCGTGGGTGCCTGGGTGCTCAGTATCGCCACCGAACGGGCTCTGGGAATCGTGATCGGCGTGATCGTCTTGCTCGCTGTTGCTGTGCTCAGCGCCGGGTTCGACGTACGGCTTTCACGTGGCTCGCGGGTGCTCGCAGGGCTGATCTCGGGATTCAGTGGGACTTCATCGGGAATCGGCGGTCCGCCGATCGCGCTCCTCTACGGGCGACAGAAGGGACCGGTCGTGCGATCGACCCTCGGGGCGATCTTCACGATCGGAATCACGATCAACCTGATCATTCTGACAGCGGTGGGTGTGCTGACCTCCACCGACATCGCAGTTGCTGGTCTTCTGTCGCCTGCCATGGTGCTTGGGTTCCTGGTCAGCGGACGCCTGCGGCCTCACGTAGATGGAGAGCGAGTTCGGGTCGGGATCCTGGTCGTCTCGTCGCTTGCTGCGGTGAGCCTCCTTGTGAGGTCGCTCGCCGGCTGAATCAGTCGACTCGATTGACCCAGTTCCCTCGACCACGCAATGCGTCGAGGTTGTCCCGAAAGATCTTCATCAGCCTGCTCCCGTACTGGGGTGACAGGCCGGCGGTGTGGTTCGTGATGGCGACCCGAGGATGTGACCACAGCGGCGAGGAGACTGGCAGAGGCTCCGGGTGAAACACGTCGAGGCCAGCGCCCGCGAGCGCCCCGCTGTCGAGCGCATCCACGATGTGCTGGGACTCCACGACCGTTCCTCTGCCGACGTTGACGAACCAACCTCCGTCCATCACAGCCAGGCACTCGGGAGTCACGATCCCGCGCGTCGACTCGGTATCCGGCAGGACCGAGATGACTGCATCGGCGGCTCGGAAGACGGCGAGGGTCTCGGTCGGCGGGAACACCGCCTGCGCAACGCCGTCGTAGTCGTTCGGGTTCGACTTCGTACCGATCACTTTCATGCCCCAGGCGGCGGCCTTCACTGCGATGGCTTCCCCGATGTTTCCGAGGCCGAGAATGCCGAGGGTCATCTCCGAGATCTCAACACCGGGGATCGGCTTCCAGAGACGTGACTCGGCATTCCGCATGGATCGACCGATGCCGCGCGTGAGCGCAAGCAGCAGCCCAAACGCGTGCTCACTGACCTGCGGGCCATGACACCCTCGTGCCGAAGTCAGCACGACACCTGCACGGCGCAGTGCATCGATCGGATACTGATCGACACCAACGGAGATCGATTGAATCCAGCGAAGCGAACTCGTGAGATAGGAGTCGTCCCAGCGATAGCTCACCAGCACGTCGGCGGCGGTGAGCTCATCTGCAACACCGTCGCGCAGGGGAACGACGACATCCAGATCGGTCGCCTGTCGAAACGACTTGCCGACGGACCGATCGTGATCCGGGTGGAGGACGATGCGCGGTGAGGTCACAGACCAGCCGTGAGTGCGTCCCAGACGTCTCCCACCGCGCCGAGGAGCTCCGAACCTGCCCACAAGAGGATGAGACCAAGTGCCCCCACTCCCGCGGCCGTCAGAATCGACCGGATTCGATAGCTCCAACGCTCCTCGACGTCCTCCATGTAGGACAGGGCCACGAAGGGCCGTTTGCGGTTGGACCGGGACACGGGCCGCACCGAGACCTGGCTGACCACCTGCTGCTGTGCTGCTGGAATCTGCGAGCGCCGCTGGCGCCGCATGTTCGACTCACCGACCGAGTCCGAGACCGTCTCGATCGCCGTCCTCAGCCGGTCGAGCGCCGACTCTCTGCCCCCGAGCTTGTCCTCCTCGACCTTGCGGGCGTGTCGACCGGCACCGTCATCGGGAGTGTCTGGGATCTCGACCTGCTCGGTGGCCGAAGGAGGCTGTGCCGATGGTGCAATGGCGGACAGCGTCTGTTCGAGCGAGAACGGGGCGGAAGCCCTCGGCGGTTCCATCCCGGCTGCGATGAAGAGCTCCGACTCATCGATGCCGAGGACCGCTGCCAGAGAACTGACCACGACCGGGTCATCGGGTTGGGATCGCCCGCGCTCCCAAGAGCGCAAGGTCCCGGGCGAACGCCCGACGAGCTCTGCAACGCGGCTGCTGGTGAGCCCCAGACGTTCCCGGTGCTCCGAGATGAGGGTTCCGAACTGCGCCATGGGGCCAGGCTAGCTCTGACACGGCTTCCAGCCCGACTCCCCGCCATGGACGACGTGCGTCCTGCGGACCGAACGGTGTCGTCGCCGCGGGCGACGGCGACGGATGCCGCTGCGGCCCGCGTCGGATGGGCCCGAGCCAACGGTTCACAGCCTCCGCCGCACGGCTGAGCGGCTCTCGAGCCGCCCTAGGATCGGACACGCAGCTCACTGCCAAGGAGGCGTCCGGACGCCTGGTGGGTCCCGCAGTCTTCAAAACTGTCGAGAGGTCGAAAGGTCTCTGGCGGGTTCGATTCCCGTCCGCCTCCGCCACTTCTCTGCACGACCAGGCCCGCACCGAGTGCTGTCCGCTGCGATACTCGCGATCCGCTCGATCGTTCTCTGCCGTCACGGCGACTCGTCGAGCGGGGTGAAGACTCGTCAGTCCCGGCGTTGGGCGTCGGCCACCGCATAGGCGGTCAGGTTCACGACGTCGCCGACTTCGGCATCCCGCTGGAGCACGTGTACCGGCTTGGCGAGCCCCGACAGAATCGGGCCGATGACCTCGGCGTCGCCGAGATGGTGCAACAGCTTGTAGGCGGCGTTCGCAGCGGTGAGCGTCGGGAACACGAGCACGTTGGCCGATCTCCCAAGCGTGCCATGAGGGCGTCGCTGGTTCATCAGATCCGTCACAACCGCCGTGTCGGCCTGCATCTCACCGTCCGCCGGTACGTCCGGATGCATTCCTCGGAATATCTCCACCGCCTGACGGACTCTGGCCGGCTCATCACCCATGGCGGAACCGAAGTCCGAGTACGACAGGAACGCCACCCGGGGCCTGCGATCGAACTGATGCTCGGCGACCTCGACCGCCGCAGAGGCGATCTCGGCCAGCTCTTGTGCGTCCGGCTCGATGTTCACCGCACAGTCGGTGAAGAACAGCGGCGTACCTTTGGTCACGACGACATAGAGCGCCGAAGCGATGGTCCGCCCTTCCTCGAGCTTGATGATCTGGAGAGCCGGCCGGATGGTCTCCGGATAGAACGTGGAAAGCCCGCCGAGCACCGCGTCGGCATCGCCCTGTTCGACCATCAGCGCAGCGAACACGTTGGGGTCGAACACCTGGCGCTCTGACGTGGCCTGTGACATGCCTTTCGATCGCCGGAGTTCCACGAGTCGCTTGGAATAGCGGGAGCGGAGTTCGGAATCGGTGACCGGATCGATCACGGTCAGGCCCTCGAGGTCGATACCCAGCTCGACGGCCAGTTCCCTGATCAGCCCGGTGTCGCCGAGCAGAACCGGCGAGGCGATGCCCTCATCGAGCACCCGGCGGGCCGCCCGAATGATCCTGAGGTCATCCCCGTGCGGATAGACCACCGTCTTGGGGCGAGCCTTGGCGCGCACCGTCACGGATTGAATCAGGCTGTAGCTCGACTGGAACCTGGACCTGAGCGCCTCGCGGTATGCGTCGAGATCACCGATCGGATCCCGAGCGAGTCCCTCCTCGGTCGCTGCTTGGGCCACCGCCGGCGCCACGGTCCACAACACTCGGGGGTCGAAGGGCTTCGGGATCAGATAGTCACGCCCGAACTGGAGCCGGTCGAGGCTGTAGGCCTTCAGAACGGACTCGGGAACAGGCTCGCGCGCAAGGTCCGCCAAGGCGTTCGCTGCGGCGATCTTCATCCCCTCGCTGACAGCGGTTGCGCGAACATCGAGCGCTCCACGGAATATGAATGGGAACCCGAGCACATTGTTGACCTGATTGGGGAAGTCGCTTCGTCCGGTTGCGACGATCGCGTCGGGCCGAACCGATTTGACATCGTCGTAGGAGATCTCGGGGTCCGGGTTCGCGAGGGCGAACACGATCGGATCCGGTGCCATCGACGCCACCATGTCCTGGCTGACCGCATCGGCCACCGAGACACCGACGAAAGCATCCGCTCCCTCGAATGCGTCGGCAAGGGTCCGGGCGTTCGTTTCCCTTGCGAATTCCAACTTGATCTCGGAGAGATCTTCGCGCTCGGTGTGGATGACACCGCGAGAGTCGACCATCAACAGGTTGTCGGGGTTCACGCCGAGTTCCTGGAAGAACCTGGCGGTCGCGATGCCAGCCGCTCCCGCACCGCTGAATACGACCTTCACATCTTCGATTCGTTTCCCGATCAGGTCGAGAGCGTTGACGAACCCTGCACCACCGATGATGGCCGTGCCGTGCTGATCGTCGTGGAACACCGGGATGTCGAGGCGCTCTCGAAGTGTCGCCTCGATGTGGAAGCAATCCGGCGCCTTGATGTCCTCGAGGTTGATCCCCCCAACCGTGGGCTCGAGCAGTTCACAGAACCGGATGATGTCCTCGGGGTCTTGCGAGCCCACTTCGAGATCGAACACATCGATATCGGAGAATCGCTTGAACAGGACGGCTTTCCCCTCCATGACAGGTTTCGAGGCGAGCGCGCCGATGTTGCCAAGACCGAGAACCGCCGAACCGTTTGAAACCACCGCGACCAGGTTGCCGCGATTGGTGTACCGGAAGGCATCGAGCGGATCTCGAGCGATGGCCATACACGGCTCGGCGACTCCCGGCGTGTAGGCGAGGCTCAGATCCGCTTGCGTCGCAGTGGGTTTGGTGGGGCGGATCTCGAGCTTGCCCGGGCGGCCTCGCTCGTGGTAATCCAGCGCTTCGCTGAACGTCGAACTGTCTGGCATCTCATACCTCGTTGGCGTGTGTCTGACCCTACCCTCCGCCCAGGGTCCCGGCGCATCTCGAGGATGGACGAGCCCATGGACATCATCAGGTTCCTCAAGGTCGCCTCGTGGGTCGCGGTGATCGGTTTCACACTCGTGGTCTTCCTGCTTGGCGCCGCGGCGATCGTTGCGTTGTTCTGAGTGGCCGGTGTTGGGCAAACCATCGGCGCGTGGCACACTCATTGGCAATGGCGGAACACACCGACGACAACGGTTTTCGAGTGATGACGGGCTGGCGCGTCGGATTCACACCCGACGAGGCCACGACCAAGTCGGGCCTGCTCGTTCCGGCCGGGGCCAAGGAAGGCAACGATGCCCTCGTTCTGATCGATGTGAAGTCCGGCCAGCGGTTCTGGGCAGTGCCGTCGGGAGCATGGCGGTTCATCTGGCCGCCGACCGGCCGACCCGTCACGGCGGTCAGGGACTCACAGATCATCGCCGAGGAAGAGTTCCGCCACGTGGGCGACGAAGGCCAATACCTCTAGAGCGCTCCGCCATGCGCAACACGCTTCACGCCGCACGCTCCCGAGTTCTTGTGCCGCAGCGCTGGAACGAAGCCAGGGCACGCCCACGCCAGGAGCTGGAGCGAAGGAACGAGAACGACGGCACGGCGCCCACCCCCTCGGCCCGACAACACACTCGCGGCGGCCCGCCCGACCAGCATCCCACCCTGGGTTTCTTGTGGCAGGTGCGATCCACCACGCCCTCGCCTTCGAGACGCCCATCACACCATCCTGCGACAGGCACTCAGCCCCACCAAGCACGCAACTGCGACCTGCCGCGATCTAAACCGGACGACACAGCGCAGGCGGGTCGTTAACTTGATGCTCGCATGACCTATGACCACCAGGGGCGCAGCGGGAAGCGCCTGACCGCCACGGTGACCGACCTCGACGTCGAGATCCAGAAGGCGTTTCTCATCGGAGTCCTCCTCCCCGACTCCACGCTCGAAGCCGAAGAGCGCTCACTCGACGAACTCGAACTCCTCACCGACACCGCCGGATCGGATCCCGTCGGGCGTGAGCTGGTCCGTCGGGACGCACCCGACGCCGCCTACTTCATCGGGTCCGGCAAGGCGAAGGAGCTCCGGGGTGTCACCATGGCACTGGACATCGACGTGGTGGTCTTCGACAACGAGCTGTCCCCCGCCCAACAACGCAACCTCCAGGAGGCGTTCGAGTGCGACGTCGTGGACCGCGAAGCCTTGATCCTCGACATCTTCGCGCAGCACGCCACGTCCCGAGAGGGATCTCTCCAGGTGGAACTGGCGCTGCTGAGGTATCGACTCCCCAGGCTCCGTGGCATGGGAAAGCAGCTCTCCCAACAGGGAGCCGGTATCGGAACACGAGGACCTGGAGAAACGAAGCTCGAGACAGACCGCCGCCGCATCGAGAGCAAGATCGCCAAGTTGGTACGCGAGTTGAAGGCGCTCTCGTCGACCCGCACCACCCAACGCAAGGCACGGCGTCGAGCAGCGATGCCACAGGTGGCGCTCATCGGATATACCAACGCCGGCAAGTCGACACTTCTCAACCGCGTGACCGAAGCCGATGTTCTCGCCGAAGACCGGCTGTTCTCGACTCTCGACTCCACCGTGCGGAGAGCGGACCTTTCCAACGGCCAGACGATCCTCTTGTCCGACACGGTCGGATTCGTCCGCCGCCTGCCTCACAAGCTCGTCGAGGCCTTCAAGTCGACCCTCGATGACGTCAAGGATTCCGACCTCCTCCTCCATCTCGTGGATGCCTCGGACCCCGACCCCGAAGGTCAGATCGCGGCGGTTCACGAGGTGATCGAGGAGGTCGGCGCCGACGACGTTCCCGAACTGATCGTCTTCAACAAGATCGATCGAGCCGATCAGGTGGAGCTCGGAAGACTCAGAAGGCTCTATCCCGACTCTCCGATGATCTCTGCACTCACCGGTGAAGGAGTGGAGGGCCTCCTGGCCGATCTGGGTGAGCGGATGCAAGCCGAGACCGTGTTGCTCCGACTGATGATCCCATACGAGCGAGGAGATGTCCTTGCTGCGGCTCACCGTCTGGGTGAGGTGCTGGTGGAGAAACACGAGGACGCCGCCACCGTGATCGAGGCGAGGATTCCGGCGATCGACAGTGATCGGTTCTTGGAGTTCGTTCAGTCGTGAGCCCGGGTGGATGGCCCGGCCATCCACCCGGGGCTCGAGTCAGGCCGCGTCCCGGCCGACGATGTCGGCGAGCAGCCGTGCCGCATCCCGAAGGGTGCCGTGCGCCGCCCGGTACGTCTCCCGACCGTCGAGCATGTCGCTGTGCGCCTGCTCGAGGATCGCCCTCGAAGGATCGGGCACGTCGGCCGGCTCGAGGGGTAGAACCGTCTCGGCCACGGGCTCCACGACGGCCAGCGCGTCATCGGTGATTGCCTCCGCTTCGGCGATCATGGCCTCGACCTCGGATACGTCGTATCCCGCCTCGGCGGCTCTCTCAGCGGCTTCGGAGATCGTGTCGGCGACCGAACCGAGCCGGTCTGCGACGGCGACACCGAAGTCGGACGCGAGCACCAACCCGGTCTGCGGGGTGCGGAGCGCATAGATCCTGTGGTCGTAGACGACGGACTCGAAGACGACGCGGAGTTCGTCGATCGACGACGCTGCGCGGGTCTTCGCCAGCAGCGCAGTGAGCCCCCCCTGCGACGACGACAAGTCTGCGGTCAGGTGAGCGGCGTTCTGCGGCTCAACCGTTTCACTGTCTTTGATCCGGGCTTGGAGGCGGTCGATTCGATCCAGCCGATTCTCGATCTGTCGAATGACACGCTCTCGGAGCTCTTCCAGATGACGACCATGGGGCTCCACAGCCTCGACGGTTGCAGGCTCGGTGGCTTGGGTCTGCGCCGCCGCCGGGAGGGCGACGACCAGCACCAGGCCGGCCAGGAGGCCGGCAGTCATCGTTGATGCTCTTCTCATGGGTTTTCTCCTTCTTCCAGGTCGATCGACTCGACTTCCGCCTCGAGCTCACCGAACATCCCCTCGAGGGCGTCCAGCGCGTCGAAGACCGCGTCGAGGTCGATCGTCTCCACTGCGGTCGTGGTCGTTGTCGTGGACTCGCCGGCGGGAACCGACGGAGCAGTCGTCGACGTTGCCCCGGGCGCCGTCGTAGACGTGGTGAGCGAATCACTCTGTCCGATCTCACCGTCGACAGGCTGGAGTACGACCCCAGACCGTTCCGCCGTCGACGCAGTCACGATCGACTGCACCTCTCGCGGTGTCTCGTCGGCCGCCGGGTCGAACTGATCTCCGATCGGCTTGCCGACTGCAGCACAGGCGGTCGCCGTCGCCACCAGGGCGAGAGCAGCAACTGCTCGGCTCAGAGTCATCACGGTCCTTTCCTCGACCGCGAACAGAGTCGCCCCTACGGATCAGAGCGGGATGAGGAGCGTGTAAGAAGAGTGTTCGAGCTGTGGACGCCTCAGCGTCGGGTTGCCGCCATCGCGGCACCGACGATGCCCGCTTCATTCTCGAATTGGGCAGGGACGATTTCGGCGTCGAGCCCGAGATTGGGGCCAATTCGCTTCCACCGGCGCGACACACCCCCGCCGAAGACGAAGAGGTCGGGCGAGAACAAGCGGTCGAGGTGGTTGAGGTACACGCCGGCGCGTTCAGCCCACTCCTTCCAGCTCAGCCCCTCCTCCTTCTTGACTTTGGCGGCAGCCCAGTCCTCGACGGGCGCATGGTCCTCATAGTGGAGATGGCCCAATTCTGTGTTTGGCACCAGGGTCCCGTCGACGAAGAGGCCCGAGCCGATACCTGTGCCGAACGTGATCATGATCACGACGCCTTTGCGGTCCTTGGCGGCGCCGAACTCGACCTCGGCGATTCCAGCAGCGTCGGCATCATTGAGCATCGTGAAGTCGTTGCCCGGAGAGTGCTTCTCGAAGACTTGCTCGGCGTTCGTCCCGATCCAGGACTCGTCGACGTTGGCTGCACTGAGCGTCACACCGCGCCTCACGATTGCCGGGAATGTGCAACCGACGGGGCCGCGGTACTCGAAGTGGTCGATCATCTCGACGATGACGTCGGCGACCGCGTCGGGGGTCGACGGCTGCGGAGTGGCGATCTTGTACCGATCGGATTCGAGATTGCCAGTGAACGGGTCGACCAAGTTGCCTTTGATTCCTGATCCACCGATGTCGATGCCAAGTACTGCCATCGGGTCGAGGATAGAAGCTGAAGGTCGCTGAGCCGATCGGTTCGGCGGATCGGGCCGGTTCGTAGTTCTTCTCGCCCGCATTGATCGGTACGCGGAGCCGGTTCTCCGGAGGCGGCAAAGGGCACGAGAACGCCTCTGAATCCGCACAGAACGGTTTGTATTCAGGTTGAAGTCGATGGTGTCCGGCTCGACGTCGAAGTAGCGGCTGGCGTCATGGGTCTCCGATCCCGAAGTCGAGTCCCGGAATGGAACGAAGCAACCTCGTGAGCTTTCGGTCTTGAAGAGGGTCAGGTCGATATCTCCTCGGGGCGTGTGCTGCACCACTTCGGCCGAACGGCGACATGTGCGGCGCCGCCCATCGGATGTGTGGACCTCGATCAGCTCGCCGTCTGCGGATTGGGGTGGACCGTGAGGCGGGGGTCCGGGTCGAGGTAAAGCCCGTTGAACGGTCTCTGGTCGACGACCGGTGAGTGATCAGCGGCTTAGAAGAACCCGTCTCTACAGCCCGGTGATGCATGAGTTCGTCTGGGCATGGCTCTCATAGCGATGCCGAGCCCCTCTTGATTCCGGGCGTGCCGGCGAGTCCTCGCAACCGATAGGGTGGCGGCATGCCTTCTGACATCGGACTGATCGGGCTGGCCGTGATGGGCCAAAACCTGGTGTTGAACATGGCCGACCATGGACTCGCCGTCACGGTGTACAACCGCACGACCGAGACGATGACCGAGTTTCTAGACGGGCCCGCCAGCAACAAGACCGTCGTCGGGGCCGAAAGCATCGACGAGCTCGTGGCGTCGCTTGCTGAACCCCGACGGGTGATGCTGATGGTGAAAGCGGGCCCCGCGGTGGATGTGGTGATCGAGTCGCTGGTCCCACTGCTCGACGAAGGCGACATCATCATCGACGGAGGAAACTCAGAGTTCACCGACACGATTCGTCGGACTCGCGACCTCGAAGATCGCGGGTTTCGCTTCATCGGCACGGGAGTGTCTGGTGGCGAAGAAGGCGCCCGGAACGGGCCGTCGATCATGCCAGGCGGAACGGAATCGGCTTGGCCATTCGTCAAAGACATTCTCCAGAGCATCGCTGCGAAGGTCAGCGATGGAACACCGTGTTGCGACTGGGTGGGCGCCGACGGGGCCGGGCACTACGTGAAGATGATCCACAACGGCATCGAGTACGGCGACATGCAGGTCATCGCCGAGGCGTACGCTCTCATGAAGGCTTCCGGCATGGAGCTCAACGAGATGTCGGAGACCTTCGAGTCATGGGGTGAGGGAGTGCTCGACTCCTTCCTGATCGACATCACCGCCGACATCCTCGCATTCCGGGACGAAGACGGAACGGTCGTGCTCGAGAAGATCCTCGATGCCGCCGGCCAGAAGGGAACCGGCAAGTGGACGGCGATCAGCTCGCTGGAGTTGGGCCAGCCGGTGACGCTCGTGGCCGAGGCGGTCTACGCGCGTATCGTTTCGGCGTTGAAGGACCAGCGGATCGAGGCAGCGCCGGTCCTGGGCGGTCCCGATCAGCAGATCGAAAGCCTCTCGCTCGATGACGTGGCGTCCGCGATGTACTGCTCGAAGATCGTGTCGTACGCCCAGGGGTTCCTGTTGATGCGAGCGGCAGCGACCGAGTACGACTGGGACCTCGACTACGGGCGGATCGCCTCGCTGTGGCGCGAGGGTTGCATCATCCGGGCTGCGTTCCTGGACGACATCACGGCCGCATTCGGGCGCGAGCCCAATCTGACGAGCCTGCTGCTCGACGACTTCTTCCGCTCGGCGATCGAAGAGCACCAAGCAGGCTGGCGGAGGGTGATCCAGACGGCCGTGGCGGCAGGCATCCCCGTTCCGGCCTACTCGTCTGCACTGGCTTTCTACGACGCTTACCGGAGTGAGCGCCTCCCGGCGAACATGATCCAGGCGCAGCGTGACTACTTCGGTGCCCACACCTACGAACGCGTCGATCGTGAGCGTGGCGAGTACTTCCACACGAACTGGACCGGCACCGGCGGATCCACCACCGCAGGCTCCTACGACGCCTGAGGTGAACGAGTGAACCCAGGGTTCGTGAACGGGACTATTCCGGATCTGAGCTCAAGGTTCACATCGGAACCGATCGAGAACGGCAGAAACTGACCCAGTTACATCGACGGGCCGCTCGGTCACGTCGACCCACGTGAAGCGGAGGACCCTCCAGCCTCGTTCGAGTGCACTCCGATCGCGCTGCCGATCGCTCTCGAAGGAGTCCCGTTGGCCGTGGTATTTCACCGAGTCCCACTCGACCGCCACCCTGTGACGCGGATATGCGTCGTCGAACCTCCTCATCGGCAGCCATGGAATCTCGTACTCATCGACCGGCTCGCAGCCGCAGCGAGGTTGCGGCAGCAACAGCCGTCCGCGACGCTCGAGTTCCGAGGTGTCCAGGCCCACCCCCAAAGTCGACATGAGCTTCCGCATCCGCTGGGTTCCCGGCTTTCCGCGCCGTCCCACGGAAGCCAGCACCTCTTCGAGTTCGGTCTCCGAAACACGACCTGCATCGATCAAGCTGTTCGTCATTCGGGTGAGTCGCCGATCTCCGTAGGAAGCCGCGAGATCGAAGACGGTCCTGGCCGGTGTCGTCACGCGCAGGCCCCGATGGTTGATCCAGTGTTTGTCTCGCAGGTCGTGACATCGTTTCACGACGACGCCCTCGAACGCGTGTGTCGTCCGAGAATGCACGGACACCGTCGCAGGTGCGTTCTTCAGCCCTCGGAAGCCATGAAGCTCACCGGCGGACTCATGGGAGACAACGGCCGCCGGCAACAGCGAGACTGCTGCAAGCAACTGATCGAAGTCGTCGTTGGACGGCATCAATCGATATCCAAGGTCGGATACGCGCTGCCACCGGCCGGTCTCCAACCTGTATTCGAGTTGATGTCGTGTGAATCCGAGTTCGAGTGTCTGAGCCCTGGTCAATACGCCGCCCTGGGAGTGGGCGAGATCGACGGCGGTGCGATCGATGTGAGCCATGCGGGCCAATTTGTCGATCCACGTTCCATATTGGAAGGGCCTCGACGAACCTTGCGTCGAGATCCGGAATAGTCCCGTTGTGGAACCCTGGGTTCGCCCATCAGTTCCAGATGTCGGAGGAGGAGAGGCCGAGGAAGAAGAGGATTGCGTCGAGGTAAGGGACCGAGACGGCGGTGTCGGCGGCCTCCTGCACCACCGGTTTGGCATTGAATGCGATCCCCAGGCCGGCAGCGGCGAGCATGTCGAGGTCATTGGCGCCATCGCCGACCGCGACCGTCTGTTCGAGCGGGATGCGTTCGGCCGACGCGACGATCCTGAGCACATCGGCCTTCCGCTCACGATCGATGATGTCGCCGACCACCTCTCCGGTGAGCAGCCCGTCCTCGACCTCCAGCTCGTTGGCGAAGGCGTGGTCCAGTCCCAGCTCAGACTTGAGGTAATCGGTGAACACAGTGAAGCCGCCCGACACGATTCCGACCTTCATTCCGATTCGCTTCAACGTCGCAATGAACGTTCGCGCACCCGGTGTCAGTCGCATCCGGTCACGAGCGTCCGCGATGGCCGATTCGCCGAGCCCGGCCAGGGTGCGGACCCGCTCCCGGAGAGATGTCTCGAAGTCGATTTCGCCGGCCATTGCAGACGCGGTGATCGCCTTGACCTCGTCACCGGTACCTGCGGCCTCGGCGAGCAACTCGATCATCTCATCCTGGATCAGCGTCGAGTCGACATCAAGCATCACCAAACGCTTCGACCTTCGGTTGATTCCTTCGGCCTGTACGGCCAGATCGACTTGATGGGCCTTGGCGACGTCGACGAGTGACGCGCGCATCACATCGAGATCTCCCTCGGTGACGGCCAACTCGTAGCTCGTGACGGGTTTCCGGGACAGCCGTACGATTCGATCGATGTTCCCGCCGCCTTCTGCAATGGCCTGGGCAACGGCCCCGAATGCCTCCGGTCCCACGGTCGCGCCTATCAGCGTCACCACCGAACGGGAAAGCGGCTCGGAAGGCTCCTCGTCCACAACGTCGAATTCGACGTTGAGCCCTGTCTCCCATCCGTAGAACAGCAGATCTTTGACGGTTGCCTGCCCTTCACCGACCGAGATCAACACGTCGAGAGAAAGCCGACCACGCACCAAGACCTGTTCCACATCGTGGATGTGGGCGTTGCTCTCTGCCAGCACCGCCATCAGACCAGCGGTGATTCCGGGCCTGTCGCGGCCTCCCACGCGCACGAGGATCGTCGATTCCATCGGTGGGAGGTTACGTCGGACCGCAGGCTGCAGGATCCACTTGGGGCACCTCGAAAGCGTGCCGTACGATACGGTCGATGACAATCACAACTGAGAGCTCAGAGACACAGAACCCCCACCGGCTTCCCCGCTGGGTCGTACCATCCAGGTACGACATCGAGCTCTCACCCGATCTCGAGACCTTCACCTTCGCTGGTCACGAGACCATCACCGTCGAGATCGATGAGCCCGTCTCCGACATCGTCTTGAACGCCGTCGAGATCGACATCCAGAGCGCGGCAATCGTGATCGGTGAAGATCGTCATACCGCGTCCATCTCGTACGACGAGGAGATGCAGCGAGCCTCGCTCTCCTTCGCCCAGAGGCTGCCTGCGGGGCCCGCGAAGCTGGAGATCGGCTTCTCGGGCATCCTCAACGATCAACTCCATGGCTTCTACCGGTCCACCTTCACGGACGTAGACGGCACCGACCAAGTGATCGCCACAACACAGTTCGAGGCAACCGACGCTCGGAGGGCGTTCCCTTGCTGGGACGAGCCCGATTTCAAGGCGGTGTTCTCGGTCACACTGGTCGTGCCGGCAGACCTGTTTGCAGTCTCCAACACCTCCGAGCTCTCTCGCGAGTCTGTCGGTGATGGACGGGTGCGTATCAGGTACGCCGACACGATCAAGATGTCGACGTATCTGGTTGCGTTCGTCGTCGGACCGTTCGAGTCGACCGACCCTGTCGACGTCGACGGAGTCCCGCTCAGGATCATTGCGCCCCGGGGCAAAGGCAGTCTCACGGAGTTCGCCCTCGAGTGCGGGGCATTCTGCCTTCGCTACCTCCGGGACTACTACGGCATCCCCTACCCGGGCGACAAGGTCGACATGATCGCGATCCCCGACTTCGCATTCGGGGCGATGGAGAACCTCGGAGCGATCACCTATCGCGAGACAGCGCTCCTGGTAGACACCGCCCAGGCCTCCCAGGCAGAGCTGGTTCGGATCCTCGATGTCATCGCGCACGAACTGGCGCACATGTGGTTCGGCGACCTCGTCACGATGAAGTGGTGGGACGGGATCTGGCTCAACGAGGCATTCGCAACATTCATGGAGATGAAGGCCACCGACGCCATGCGCCCCGAGTGGAAACGTTGGCTCGCCTTCGGGGCCACAGAGCGTCCATGGGCCTACCGGACCGATTCGCTCGCATCGACCAGGCCGGTCGAGTTCGAGGTGATGTCTCCGGACGAGGCGAACGAGATGTTCGACGCGCTCACCTATGGAAAAGGCTCGTCGACCCTCCGCATGATCGAGCAGTACCTCGGTGAGGAGGTGTTCCGGAACGGAGTCGGCTCCTACCTCCGAGAGCACGCCTACTCAAACACGATCACGTCGGATCTGTGGCACGGTCTCGATTCGGAGTCAGGGATCGACGTAGGGGCGATCATGGACACATGGATCCTCCAGCGCGGGTTCCCCCAGATCGAGGTCTTGCTCACCGACACCGGCATCAGGCTGGAACAGCGACGCTACATCACGATTCCCGACGAATCGGACACGACACTCTGGAAGATTCCGATCGTGCTCCGGGGCAGCGCGGGCGGAGTTCCGTTCGAGAACAAACTGGTCCTCGATTCGTTCTCGACCGAGTTGCCAGTGAATGGACGGGTCGACTGGATCGTCGCCAACGCCGGGGGACACGGGTTCTATCGCGTCGACTACGTCGACGATCTCTTCGATACGTGCGTTGCGAATCTCGCCGAACTCGAGGCGCTGGAGCGTTTCTGCCTCATCGACGATGCCTGGGCTTTCGTCGAGTCCGGTCAGAAGTCTGCGGAGAACTGGCTGACGCTGGCCTCCTCGTACCGGAACGAAGAAGAGCAGGCGATCTGGAGCGCCGTCCTCTCCGGCATTGCGGGCATCCGGCACCACATCGTGAGCGACCAGGACCTTCCAGCGTTCCGCCGCGTCGCAGCCGAGCTTCTCGAGCCGAGTGTCGAGCGGTTGGGGTGGGAGCCGAGCGAATCCGATTCCGATCTGACGCGCAGGTTGCGGGGAGCGATCATCGGGGCACTGGGTCGGTTGGCCGAAGACGAAGAGACGATCGAACGATCCCGCCGAGTCGCCGAAGGGTGGGTCGAGGACGCCGGGTCGGTGGACCCTGATGTCGGCCAGGCCTCGGTGTTCACGATGGCCGCTCACGGCGACATGCGCACGCTCGAGCGGCTCATGCAGGCGTACGACGACGCCATCACACCACAGGTCGGACTTCGTTTGCTTCAGGCGGTCACGTTCCTGGACACGGACGACACCGTGGATGCCACTCTCGCCGCCGTCACGTCGGGTCGAATCAAGAGCCAGGACGCTTCTTGGGTGGTCGCACGGCTCTTCGGGGGCCGAGCATCCGGGCGTCATGCCTGGGAGTCGGTGCGTAGAGGTTGGGACGAGATCACACCGGTGATGCCGCCGATGACGCTGCGTCGCCTCGTAGAGGGTCTTCCGGGGCTGTCTCACGCCGACATCGCCCAAGACGTCGAGTCCTTCTTCGCCGAACGATCGATACCCGTCGTCGAGAGGACGGCCACGCAGAACATCGAACGCCTGCGTGCAAACGTGCTGATGCGCGAACGAGAGTCTGAACGAGTGTCGAGATACCTCGCCGGCTGACCCCCGAGAGGGGTTCCAGCACCTACGCACGACTCCGGGAACGGCGCCGCTGGACCTGCAGCGAACAGCGAAGCGCCCCGGCCGATCGGCCGGGGCGCTCAACGCTACCGAATGTTCGGGGCTATTTGAGCTCGACCGTGGCTCCCACGGCCTCGAGCGCTTCCTTGGCCTTCTCGGCGGCGTCCTTGTCGACTCCTTCGAGGATGGGCGCCGGGGCGCTGTCGACCAGGTCCTTGGCCTCTTTCAGCCCGAGGCTGGTGAGGCCACGGACCTCCTTGATGACTTTGATCTTCTCCCCACCGGCCGAGGCGAGGACAACGTCGAATTCGTCCTGTTCCTCGGCAGCGGCTTCACCAGCGCCCGGGGCGGCGGCACCCGCAGCGGCAACGGCCATCGGGGCCGCAGCAGTCACATCGAACCTGTCCTCGAACGCATCGAGGAAATCCTTCAGTTCGAGGACCGTCATCTCTTCGAAGACCGAAAGCAGGTCGTCAGTCGTCATCTTTGCCATTGTCATTCCTCCTCGGCCGCAGCGGCCGGTGTTTCTTCGGCGGCGTCGGACATACCGACGAATTCGCCTGATTCCTTCTTGTCGAGCAGTTGCGAGAACATGTTGGCTGCGTTCCTGTTGAACGCTGCGAACATGCCGGCCGCCTTGAACAGCGGTGCCTTTGCCCCGCCGGCGATCTTCGCCAGCAGGACTTCACGGGGTTCGATCTCAGCGAGCTTCGAGACCTGCTCGGGGAGCAGGATGTCACCTGACAGAATCCCGGCCTTGAGAACGAGGCTCTCGTTCTCCTTGGAAGCGTCCTTCAGGGCCTTCGCCGTTGCGACAGCGTCGTCGTGGGCGAAGGTCAGCGCCGTCGGGCCGACGAGGTGCTCGGAGATCCCTTGGATCCCGAGTTCGTCGGCGGCCAGCCTGGCGAGCGTCATCTTCACGACCTTGTAGTCGGCACCGGTGTCACGTAGTGCTCTCCGCAGGCTTTGAAGCTCAGACACGGTGAGTCCGCGAAACTCTGTCAGATAGACGGCGCGGGCGCCTTCGATCTGCTCCTTGATTTCGGCAACTGCCTGAACCTTCTCAGGTCTCGGCATTCTCGGCTCCTTCGTTCATGTACAAACCTCCCTCGACACATGACCAGGGAGGCTCTCGAGAGCCGACCTGCGTTGGTGGGATCACACCCATTATGCGGAGCGCCAACGGTCTTGGGCCGAGGTGAGTTGTGACTCCAGCGTACGGCTCGCGGTCAGCTTGCGCAAAACCCGACCGAGCGTTCACAGTCGATGGTTGACGCCCAGTCAGCAACGACGGCCAACGCATGCCATGTACCGGGCGCCCGAACCATCGACTCCCCGTGCAACCCGATCCGGAACTGTGAACTGTGAACTGTGAACTGAAATCATGACAAGATCTTCCTGGACATATGACCCGCCGAGCGCGAAGGTGTCCCCAGGTCAGGGGATCTCCGAATGACAACCTGGGCACTTCAGACCAAGCCCACGATTCCCGGGCCCGGACCGTGCGGTACGGGACACGCGGTGATCGCGCCGCGAACCCGTCGACAACCTGGCACACGTCGCCACCGCCGGCCTGAACCGAGGACTCGGAGATCCCCTCTTGATTGAGAAGGGCCTCAGAGCTGCAAGCTCTGAGGCCCTTCTTGTCCTTCATGCCCGGAAGAGGCTCAGACGGTCGCTTCAGCCGCTTCCACGAGCCGCGCGGTGTCCACACGAACGCCAGGGCCCATCGTCGACGATACCGACACGCCCATGATGAACCGACCTTTGGCGGCGGCCGGGCGACTGCGGACGATCTCGGCACCGAGAGCGACCAGATTCTCCCGGAGTGCCTCCGGCTCGAACGAAGCCTTGCCGATCGGAACATGGACGTTGCCGTAACGATCGTTGCGATACTCCAGCTTGCCGGCCTTGAACTCAGAAACGGCCTTGCCCACGTCCGGTGTCACGGTGCCTGCCTTCGGGTTGGGCATCAACCCACGCGGGCCGAGCACGCGGCCGAGCTTTCCGACCTCAGCCATCATGTCGGGCGTGGCGATCATCAAGTCGAAATCGAGCGCGCGGCCACCGGCGATCTCCTCAGCCAGATCCTTGCCACCCACGACGTCGGCGCCGGCTTCGGTGGCCTCGGCGTGCCTGTCTGCGGGGGCGATCACGGCTACCCGGATCTCCTGGCCGGTTCCATTCGGGAGTGCGACCGTTCCGCGCACCAGCTGATCAGCCTTACGAGCGTCGATGTTCAGCTTGAAGACCACGTCGATGGTCTCGTCGAACTTCGTGGTCGCGAAGCTCTTCACCAGGCCTACCGCCTGATCGGGCGGATACTCGGCGAGGCGGTCGTAGCTGCGGGCGGCGTTGGCGTACCGCTTTCCTTTGCGTGCCATGTTGTCTTCCTTCTGTGGTGCAACCGGTGAATGGCTCACCTCCCACATCGTTGGTACTCATCTGGGGTCGGTTGACCACCATATGGGGTGTCATCCGACCCAAGAACCGGGTTGACTCAGCCCTCGACGAGCAGGCCCATCGAACGGGCGGTGCCCTCCACGATCTTCATCGCGGCATCGATGTCGTTGGCGTTCAGGTCGGGCATCTTGGTCTCGGCGATCTCCTTGACCTGAGCGCGAGTGACCTTGCCGACCTTGTCTTTGTTCGGCTCAGAGGATCCCTTGTCCACCTTGGCTGCCTGGCGGAGCAACGCAGCAGCGGGCGGGGTCTTCAGGATGAACGTGAAGCTTCGATCTTCGTAGATCGAGATCTCGGTCGGGATGATCTGTCCGCGGTTGTTCGCGGTGGCGTCGTTGTATGCCTTGACGAAGTCCATCAGGTTGACACCATGCGGACCGAGGGCCGTACCCACGGGTGGCGCCGGTGTTGCCTGACCCGCAGGCAGCTGCATCTTGACGACGGCAGCAAGCTTTCTCTTACCCATTGTTGTGTATCTCCTGACGTGCGGCGACGCACGGGCGCTTCGCCGTGTTCTATGCCTTCTGGATGTCCCCGAAGCCGAGGTCGACGGGGGTATCGCGACCGAATATGTCGACGAGTACGGTGACTTTCGACTGGTCGAGGTCCATATCTTCGATCTTTCCCGTGAAGTCCGCAAATGGGCCGGTCTGCACCCGGACGATCTCGCCGATCTCCCAGTCCGGACGGAACTGCGGCTTCGGTTTGGTCTCCTCTTCCTCGACTCCGAGGAAGCGTTCCACCTCTCGTCGCGAGAGGGGTGTCGGGGTGTTCGAGCCGCCAACGAATCCGGTGACTCCCGGTGTGTTCCGCACCGTGAACCAGGAATCGTCGTCGAGATTCATGCGAACGAGAATGTATCCGGGGAACACTTTCTTGGGGACGGTGACCTTCTTGCCGTTCTTGATCTCAACCACGTCGGTCATGGGGATGTGGACTTCGTAGATCCGATCCTCCATGTGCATCGACTTGATTCGAGTCTCGAGGTTGAGCTTGACCTTGTTCTCGTAACCCGAATACGAGTGGATGACGTACCAGTCACCTGGCAGGTCGTACGGGCTCACCGGCTTGGGTGGCGCAACGGCCTCTTCCTCTTCGAGGATGTCGACGTCTTCGGCCACGCTCACAGCCCTCCGAGGACGATGAGGACGGCCTGCTTGAGCGCGACGTCGAGTCCGAAGATGATCAGCGTCAGTGCAGCGCTCGTGATCACCGTCACGGCGGTGAATGCGATCATCTGCTGCTGAGTGGGCCAGGAGACCTTCTTCATCTCGAGTCGAACGTCGTGAAGGAACGAGGTCATCCGCTTCCACAGTGACACGCGCTCGGACGGAGCAGCGGCAACTCGCGACGCAGCCTGCTCCCGTCGCGAGCTTCCTTCCTGACTCTTCTGTCGCCGCTCCTCACGTTCCATGAGTCGGCGCTGTTCTCGGTTCATGACCTGACTTCCTCGCAATGAGCGATTCGAGATCTTTGTGGCAAATGACCCGCAGGGGCGGAGGGACTCGAACCCTCAACCTCCGGTTTTGGAGACCGGCGCTCTAACCAGTTCGAGCTACACCCCTCGATGCAGGGACACTTGAGTATACGAACTTTCGGAGGTCGTTGGAAAATCCGGTCAATGGGTCAGCGACCGGCGGATCCCAATCACTCCGACGCCGACGGCAACCGCGGCCCCGATCGTTCCAACCAAGACCGATCGTCCCACCCGTCGACGCTGGGCAACGTCGCCTGAAAGGCGACGTGTGGGAGCCGTCTCCGAAACCACCGCCAACTCTTCGAGGCCGCGCCTCAGACGTCGTTGTCTCGCGATGCCGGCCTGACAGTACAGACAGGTCTCGATGTGGTTCCGCATCGGAGTGAACCCGATCTCCTCGCCCGACCCCAAGGCAGTGACCCAGGGGGCTGCGATGCGACAGCTGACGGAGCTCAAGACACGCTCTCCAGCTGATGGCGGAGCGAGGTTCGCCCTCTGTGGAGCCTGACCTTGGCTGCGGTCACCGTGATGCCCAGGGTCTCGGCAACCTCTGCATGAGACCATCCGTAGACGTCCTTGAGGACGACCACCGCCCGGTTCGCAGCCGAGAGCGACTGCAGAGCCAACGACACCTCTTCCCGAATCCCGAGCCGATCGGCGTGGAATTCCAGCGGATCATGCGCGGGGTCGTCGACGTACTCGATTGGCGTCGTTGCGTGACGTTTGGCCCTCCGACGCTGGGTCCAGGAGGTGTTCACGACGATGCGATGGGTCCAAGTGGAGAACGTCGACTCGCGGCGGAACGACCCCATCGACCTCCAAGCCCGGATTGCGGTCTCTTGGGTTACATCGGCGGCGATCTCGCGATCACCGAGGAGTCGGAAGGCCAGTGTGAACCAGCCGTCCCGATGGCGGCGCACCAACTCGGAGAACGATGCGACGTCGCCCTCGATGGCACGTAGAACCAGATCGTCGTCGGCGGCCGGTCTTGGCGAGACGAGCGCCATCACATGCGCTCGAAGGTCGCGGTCACGTAGTCCGTTTGCCCGTCGGTCACCCGAGCACGACGACGCGTCTCGTCACCTTCGACGACCACGCCCACGGAGTCGCCCGGGAGCAATGGGGACCGATATCGAAAACGCGCCGAGCTCACCACCCCGGCGGCCTGGAGGATCCACGCCGTCTGGAGCAGACCGTGCACAACGACGCCAGGCAAACCGGCGGCAACGGCAGTGTCGTGGTCCCAGTGGAGCGGATTGAAGTCTCGCGAAGCTCCGGCGTATTTCACGAGGTCGCGTCGACTCGCAACTCGGACGAAGGTCGCGCCGGCGACCTCTCCTTCGTTGGAGTGGTCGGGAGGGGGCTCATCGCGCTCATCGTGGCCTGATGCTGCAGACACAGAGCCGGAGAGCACGAAGGTCGACTCTCCCTCACAGACGAGTCCGCTGTGGTCGCTGACATCGAGAGTGAATCCCAGGAACGCCACGCCTCCCCGCTCTCGCAGCTTCGAGACCTCTCCCCGCACCTCGACCTCCGTGCC
>JAHEIN010000140.1:0-4752 GCA_024639335.1 bacterium
CGGGAGGCGGCGGTCACGTCATCACCGCAGCCCGGTGAAGAGATCCGTCTCCTGAGCCGGTGCGCCGACCCGGTCGAAGATCTTGACGAAGGACTCGCGTCCCAGCAGCCGCGGCTTCATCTCGTCGGGGATGTTGAGGAGGAACCAATCCTCGGGGATCTGGGTGCGATGCGCCCTGAGCGCCTTCTCTTTGACGTCGAGGACATCGGACACGTCCATGAACGCGGAGATGTGGTTGTCGGGTGTCCCGGCGTTCTGCATCCTTGCGTGATCTTCCTCGTTGATCACGCCGGCTTCGAGCCGGAGATCGGCGAACGCCTGCGCCCGACTTCGGGGCCAGGTCGTCCAGTACAGCTTCGAGGGCTGCCAATCGGCCTCGCCCTCGTCGAGGGGGAACCTGGACAGGTCGGGCGCGCCGGCATACGCAGCCATGCCGATGCGGTGCACGTTGATGTGATCGGGGTGTCCGTACCCGCCGAACGGGTCGTAGATCGTCATGACCTCAGGCGTGTACTTACGGATCAACCGCACCAGCTTCTCGGTGGCTTCCATGAAGTCGGCATTCCAGAAGGCGTCTGGATGCGCATTGGACGGCTCACCCATCATGCCGGAGTCCCGGTACCCGAGGAACTCCTGTTGCTCGACGCCGAGGATGGACATGGCCGCAGCCATCTCTTCCTTGCGCATCTCGGCGAGACGAGGCTTGAGCGACTCGGGGTCTTCGTAGTTGTGGATCTCACCCTCGGCACCATCGGTCGCGGTGATCACGACCACCTGCTCGCCTCGATTGACGTAGGTGTGGAGTGTCCCGCCCGTGCTGCTGCACTCGTCGTCGGGATGCGCGTGAAAAGCGAGGAGACCGGGCATGAGGGCAAGGCTAGCTGCGACCCCGATTCAACCAGACAGCCCGCATTCACACCCACGAGAGCAACCGTTCATCAGGCGGCAATCTGATCGTCGTAGCTTGGTTCCCGTCGACAGGGTGAAACACAGTCGGCACATGCAACCCAATCCTCCTCCGGGGAAGCAACGGATCGGGGTTGGCGCACCGTGGGGGTCGCCGGCCCCGATTCTGTGTCTGGGTTCAGGTGATCGTGAGAGCCGTCTCGGTTTCGTATGTCGACGTGGTCGGCGGTCGCGAATCCCACTCGGGCATTCTTCGCCCGATCAGCCTCTCTGCGCCGACATCGACGACTCACACCAGGGTCGGCACCCACCCGACCGGGATGGATGTCTTCATCGTCCGGCTCGGGTGACGTCGCGGTGGCCAGCGCCACACAGCGCCCATCACCCATCCTCGATAGTCTCCGCCGCCGGGGCCCCGGAGAAGGGCCCGATGTCATGATCGCCCGTCACAACGGGTTCCGGGGTCGAGTCACTGTGCACTGTCCTGTTGACCCGGGTATGACATCTCGATGTTCACACTCCACTGCCGGCCCGCTTCTCCGCAGAGGGGTGCGCTAGCGTGACCCCGGATAACCAACGTTCGATCCCCGGAGGCCCTCATGACGAACGAAATCATCGACGAGACCCCAGAGATCTGGGGCAAGGACTACTCCACCGACAGCTCGACGGTGGAACGCGACTACGACGCGTTCGCCGCAACTGGGAGCTACGACGAGACCTTCGACGAGTGGGGATACGTCGGGCCGCAGACGGCCGCCGCAATCCTGAGGAACTACGTTCCGCTCGAGAGTCGGATCCTGGACGCAGCCTGCGGATCAGGGCTCACCGGAGCCGCTCTGAACAACCTCGGCTACCAACGCATCGAGGGGATCGACATTGCGACCGAGCTGCTGGCGCTGGCAGAGGAAACCGGTGCATACGAGCGGGTCCAACGAGTCGACATGCAGTCCTTCCCGCTCCCGTTCGACGACGGTGAGTTCGACACCGTCAACTTCATCGGGGCACTGACCTACTTCGAAACCGACCAGATCCTCCGTGAGCTGTGCCGCATCGTGCGCAGCGGCGGTCATGTCGTGTTCTCCCAGCGAGACGACATCATGCGCGACCAGAACTACGGCGAACGGCTCGAGACGTTGGAACGTGACGGTCTCTGGAAGCGCCTCTTCGGCACTGAACCGATGCCCTACCTTCCCAATCACCCCGAGTACGGCGAGGAGATCGAGGTCCAGTACTTCGTCTACGAGGTGCTGTAACCCTGGCAGCAGGCGATACGACCCGGCCTGGGTCTTCTCAGGGGAGCGTCGATCACCCGGCGGAGTTGGCGATGTCTCTCTGCCTTCACCTCACATACCGATCCGGTATTGCATTTGCGCGGCTGCGGGCGTCAAGCAGGTTCCTCCAGCACGACATCGCCAACGAGATGTGCAAGGTCATCGGCGCCGAGGCCCTCGACACGCTCACGCACCAACAGGCCTCCGGCGGTGATGTCGAATACGGCGCGATCGGTGTAGACCCGGGATACGGAGTTGGGTGCGGTCAGCGGGTAGTCGCAAACGGGCACCAGCTTCCTCTCACCCTCCCGAGTCAGCAGGGGCATCATCACCCAGGTGTCGCGTGCGCCGATGGCCAGATCCATCGCACCGCCGACTGCCGGAATCGCGTCGGGTTCGCCGGTGTGCCAGTTCGCCAGGTCGCCGTGCATCGACACCTGGAACGCGCCGAGCACGCAGACATCCAGGTGGCCACCGCGCATCATCGCGAACGCGTCGGCGTGGTGGAAGAATGAGGCTCCGGGCACCAGCGTCACCGGCTGCTTGCCCGCGTTGATCAGATCGCGGTCTTCATCACCGTCGTTTGGGGCGGGCCCCATACCGAGCAGTCCATTCTCGGTGTGCAGCACGATCTCGCGACCGTCGAGCAGGTGATCGGCGACCTTGGTCGGCATGCCGATACCGAGGTTCACGACTGCGCCGTCGGCGATGTCCGCTGCGACCCGCGCAGCCATTTCATCAAGGCTCCAGCGCGGCAAGTCCTCCACCGTCATCTCAGCTCCCCGCCGATCTCAGTGCCATGGCAGGCGCGACGCCGCCCATCAGGCTGCGCCGTCGACGAAAGGATCTGTGACTTGCACCACGTGCTGGACGAAGATCCCCGGCGTCACAACCACCTCGGGGTCGAGCGCTCCCAGTTCGACGACCTCGTGCACCTCGACGATCGTGGTCTCCGCCGCCATCGCCATCACTGGTGCAAAGTTGCGGGCCGTCATGCGGTAGACGAGGTTGCCCCAGCGATCCCCCCTGAGCGCCTTGATCAGCGCGACGTCACCGCGAATCGGGTACTCCAGGACGTAGTCACGGCCGTCGATGCGGCGAGTCTCGCGGCCCTCCGCAAGCTGTGTGCCGACCGCGGTCGGAGAGTAGAAAGCGCCGATGCCTGCGCCCGCCGCACGGAGACGCTCGGCGAGATTCCCCTGAGGCACGAGTTCCAACTCCAGTTCGCCGGAGCGGTACAACTCGTCGAAGACCCAAGAATCCGGCTGCCGCGGAAAGGAACACACCACCTTGCGCACCTGCCCGGCCTTGAGCAGCGCTGCCAGCCCGGTCTCGCCGTTGCCGGCATTGTTACTGACAATGGTCAGATCACGGGCGCCATGTTCGATCAGCGCATCGACGAGGGCGAAGGGCATGCCGGCGGTGCCGAACCCCCCGACCAGCACCGTGTGGCCGTCGCGCACGTCGCTGACCGCGGTCTCGAGGTCGGGGACAATCTTGTCGATCACCAGCAATGCTCCACTCTGGACGTTTACCCGTTCCCTCGAGCCATGCTCCGACGAGTGTGGCGCCCGTTGCGATCGTTGCCGAAGCGGACCCGGACATGTCATGAGCGCATCGACGGCCGGCCTAGAGCAAGCGGGAATGCCCGGGACGACGGCACGCCTCGCCGGTGTAGGCACGAAGCCGCTTTCGCCTGCACTCTACCGGCTCGAGATGCTGCTCTCCCGGGGGACGCGCTGCGCTTTCGGACCGCCGTGAAGCCGGCTACGCGAGCTGCGTGGAAGGGCGCATCATCACCCTGACCGAGGCAGGCAGGCTCATCTACAGGGAACGATGACCGTAGTCACGTCGATCTACGGGACGTTCCGCTTCGGATTCCTCGGTATGCCTATGCTCCTCCCGTGCCCTCCGACGTCTTCCACCATCGTGCCACCACTCCACTCGACGTCGATGACGTGTGGGCACAGCTCCAGGAGCCGTCGAAGTGGAAGGCGATGGGTGGGATCGATGAGATCCATGACCCGCACATGGAGGCCGACCTGTTGAAGGGCTTCGCTTTCACATCGCGAATCGCGGGGACCGCCTATCGAGGGCGGGCGACGACCACCGAAGCAGTCCATGGACAGAAGATGGTCGTGGCTGTCGACACATCCGAGTTGAAGGCCGTCCTCACGGTCGAGCTGACTCCGATCGATGCCTCCACGCAACTCGATGTGTCGATGGCACTCTCTTCGAAGAGCTTTCTCGCTTCGATGATGTGGGGACTCGTTTCGTCGACGGTCGGCTCCGGTCTCCCCGAGCGGACCGCCGAGATGATCGACGCCTTCGACTGAGTTCAGGGCTCCGACCGGCGAACCGCAGCAGCACCGCACCCGCTCCGAGTAGCGCCATCGCCAACGCGACCAGCCCTTGCGTCTGGAGCCCGGTGAACGGCAACTCGGCCGGCTGGACCGGCCCGGGCGGCTCGGCTGCAGGCGGCTCCGGATTAGGCGCTTCAGGCGTCAAAGACCGGGGTGTTCCCCGCGATCTCATCGATGGTGATCGTCAAGGGGCGGAGAACGCAGGCAACCGG
>JAHEIN010000140.1:4852-7306 GCA_024639335.1 bacterium
TCGACCGCTGCGGATACGTCGGAGAGCTGATCGCCCTCCTCGAAGCAGTTTCGCCACAGTTTCTTCCTCCGTGATATCGACGACAGATGCTGCTCGTTTGATGGGACACGGACGCACACCGCGTCCGGAGATCTGAAGGAGGATCATCCATGAGGAGAGCAAAGACCCTCGTCGCACTGATCGGAGCAGCGGCGCTGACGTTGGCGGCGATCGCGCCGGCATCGGCGGACAGCGCTGCGACGTACACCGTGACCATCACCAACCTGACCGACGGTCAGCCGTTCACACCGCCACTGGTTGCGAGCCACCGACCCGCCGTCGACCTCTACGAAGTCGGCGAGCCGGCATCGGAGGCGATCAAGGAGATCGCAGAGAACGGCAACCTCGGGCCCGCCGTGGCATTCGCAACCGAGAGCAAGGCATCGAAGCACATCGCCGACGCAGTCGTGGCGTTGCGGGAGGAGCCTGGGGAAGGGCCGCCGCCGATCCTGCCGGGCGAGAGCCGGACGTTCACGTTGACGTCTTCGAATGGAGCCACATTGGTTTCGTGGGCCTCGATGCTGATCTGCACCAACGACGGGTTCGTCGGGATCGACTCGGTCCGGCTCCCCAAGAAGGTGGGCGACGCGATCTCGCTGACCGCAGACGCCTACGACGCAGGCACCGAGATCAACACCGAAGACCTCGCCGACATCGTCCCACCCTGCCAAGAGCTGGTCGGCGTGGCAGACGACATGCGTGCACCTGGCACCGGCATGAGCGATCCCGACCTCGCCGAGGGTGGGGTCATCACCTCGCACGACGGCGTGCTCGGTATCGCCGATCTGCTGACCGACGTCCATGGCTGGACCGACCCGGTCGCCACGATCGTCATCGAGCGGACCGACTGACGAACGGGGTCGTGAACGCATACGAGGGGCCGATCATCGTGATCGGCCCCTCACTGTGTGATCAGCCTCCGGTCAGAGAATGGTGTCGATTTCCTCGGCTGCCGCTGCCAGCTCTTCTGCAAGCTCCGCCGCTGCGCCCCGACCACCCTGCGCAACCTGCGCACGATCGGTCAACAGGGTGACGCGGTTCTCCAGCACCTGGATGAAACCGCCGTGCACGGCGATCACCGTCTCGGCGCCATCGGCCCCCTCGACTTTCACTGCCGATGTGACCAGGGCCCCCATCAGCGGTTCGTGATCGGCCATGATGCCGACCTCGCCTTCGGGGGTCTTCGCCACCAGGAAGGTCGCCTCCCCGCTCCACAAGCGGGCATCGGGCGACACGACATCGACGTGAAACGACTTGGCCACGTTCAGACGCCGGCTTTCTGCATCTGGCTCGCCTTCTCCATGACGTCCTCACGACCACCGACCATGTAGAACGCCTGCTCGGGATACTCGTCCATCTCGCCGTCGATGACGGCCTTGAACGATGCGATCGTCTCCTCGAGCGGCGTGTACACGCCGGCCTGACCGGTGAACTTCTCGGCGACGAACATCGGCTGGGCGAGGAACCGCTGGATGCGGCGGGCGCGACCCACCACCAGCCGGTCCTCCTCGGACAGCTCGTCGATGCCCAGAATGGCGATGATGTCCTGAAGGTCCTTGTAGCGCTGCAAGATCCTCTGCACCTCGGCTGCGACCGTGTAGTGCTCCTCGCCCACGATCTGAGGGTCGAGTGCTCTCGACGAGGAGTCGAGTGGATCGACGGCAGGGTAGATGCCGAGTGCCGTCAGGGGACGTGACAGCACCGTGGTGGCATCGAGGTGGGCGAACGCCGTGTGGGGTGCCGGGTCGGTGATGTCGTCCGCAGGCACATAGATGGCCTGCAGCGAGGTGATCGACCTGCCCTTCAGCGAGGTGATGCGCTCTTGGAGGAATCCCATCTCCCCGGCCAGGTTGGGCTGATAACCCACCTCCGACGGCATGCGTCCGAGCAGGGTCGAAACCTCGGAACCGGCCTGGGTGAACCGGAAGATGTTGTCGACGAACAACAACACGTCCTGGTTCTGCACATCCCGGAAGTACTCGGCCATGGTCAGCGCGGACAGGGCAACACGAAGGCGCACACCTGGGGGCTCGTCCATCTGCCCGAACACGAGAGCCGTCTTGTCGATGACCTCGGCTTCCTTCATCTCGAGGAACAGATCCGTTCCTTCTCGGGTGCGCTCACCGACGCCGGCGAACACCGACACACCGCCGTGCTGGCCCGCAACACGGTTGATCATCTCCTGGATGAGGACCGTCTTGCCGACGCCCGCACCACCGAACAGACCGATCTTGCCGCCTTCGAGGTACGGAGAGATCAGGTCGAGCACCTTGATACCGGTCTCGAAGACCTTGCGCTGAGGTTCCACATCCTCGAATGCCGGGGGCTGTCTGTGGATCGGCCACCGCTCGTCGAACGTGAGATCAGGGGCGTCCAGCGACCTGCCATAGACGTTGAAGATGTGCCCGAGAACCT
>JAHEIN010000295.1 GCA_024639335.1 bacterium
AGAGCGCTGTACTGGCGTCTGAGTGCGACCTCACGACTCTCGAGTCGGTCCTCGAACTGCTCGATGCGGTCTTTCAGGAGCTCGATCTGAGCGTCCCAGCGGTCACGGGCACGGTCGACGACTCCGCCGGTCTCAGTGAGCGTTTCGAGGTAGTCGTCGAAGGTGGCTGCGATGCCGGCCGAGACCGAGACCGTTCCGAGAGAAAGTGTCCCCCCGGCGGCGGCAACGTCCGCCGACGACGCTCCGATGGTCAGCACCATCGATGAGAGGGTGTCAGATCCTGTGAGGCTCCGGCCCGAGCCCGTGGCCGCAAGTCCGCCGATGGTTCCGGCGACGTCGTTGCCCTGGAAAGTGCCCTCGAGGCCGTAGTCGTTCGCCGAGACGGTGAAAGAGTGGGCAGAGCCGTATCTGGAGTCTCCGAGGCGGATGGTGTTGCCGATTTGTGTCGCCGCGAGCGTGGTGATCCCGGCGTCAGCGAGCCCTTGGTTGATGAAGTCGATGGCTTCGTCGATGTCGGACTTCTTCGGAATCGTGACGGACGCGATGACACCGTCCTGTTCGATCGTGAACGTGTCGGGCTGGTTGCTGTCGGAGAAGTCGGGCCCGATCACCTCGGCGATCGAGGCGGCCTGGGTGATCTCGACGTCGTAGCTCCCATCGGCGACCGTGCTGCCAACGTTCGCCACACCGATCCGACTGTCCGTCACCGCCGTTGCCCGCTCGAACAGGTCGACGACCCCGTCGAAATCGTCGGCGAGCGCCTCTTTCAGCTTCGTCTCATCGAGCGTGTAGGTGCCTTCGCGTGTGAGCGAGATGCCGACTGACGATGCCGTGCGGTACGCGCCTTCGGTGGCGGAAACCGCACTCGACAGCGATCCTCGGAGATTCAAGGCCAGGTTGCGGGCAGTGGCGTCGGTCGACAATGGACCTCCGGCGGTGTCTTCGGTCCCCGCTTTGGTCGCCGTCGCAATGGTCGAGAGGGCGCCGTTGATGCTGTCCACGAGTTCCTTCACCGCCTCCGCAGCTGCGTCCGGGTCGCGGCCGACCGAGATGTCGACGTTCGAGGTGGTGGTCGATTTGAGCGTGATGGTTGCGCCTTCGACGAAGTCGTCGATGACGTTGGTGGGCCTTTCGATGGTCAGGGCACCGGCGCCGCTGCCGACGGTGAGCTGGGCGTCTACGCCTTGTTCCACGATCGAGAAGCTGCCGAACGAGGCGATGCTCGTTGCAGTGGTGAAGGCGGCATCGGCTCCCGACTCATCTGCTTTCAGGACGAGTTTCGCCGTATCCGTTCCAGTGAAGAGCAGCGTTGCGGATACTCCGACGTCGAGCGCCTTGACCTGGGTGATGACATCGGCGACCGTTGTGGCTCCATCGGTCGTGATGGTGTGGTCGGTGCCGTCGATCGTGACGGTCAGATCACCCGGTCCGACCAGATCCGTCATAGATGCAAAGGTGCCGGTCGATGCAGTCTGGTGTGTAGCCGCGAGGCGATCGACCGAGAAGGTCGCGGAGCCAACCGAGGACGATCCCGAAGTGGTGACGGTCACGGCGTCCTCGTTCGACGAGGTGACGGCCGTGAACTTGTGCCAGTTCTCGGCCGTCTTCAGCGCGTCGAGCTTGTCTTGGACGGCATTGAGCTTGGTTGCGATCTGATCCCATGTTCGGTTCTTGGTCTCGTAGTCGGACTGCCTGCGCTGTAGTTGGATCACGGGCTGGCGTTCCAGCTGCATCAGCTGGCTCACGATGCTGTTGGTGTCGAGGCCCGACAGCAACCCGCCGACGTTGAATGTTGGAATCGCCATACCGTTCCGAGTCGACCGTTCCCCGCCCGGCTTAACCGTTCATCGGTGAAAAGGGTTCACGTTTGACGGTTCACAGTTGGCGGTTTCTCGGTGGGTTGCCCGTGGGGCCGAACGGTTTGGGTTGCCGGGTGACTGGCATGGGTCCATTGGTTGGTTGGTCTGGGCGGAACTGTGAACTGTCGACTGTGAACTGTTCACCCG
>JAHEIN010000296.1 GCA_024639335.1 bacterium
TTGCGCAGCCCGCCCATGTCCTTCTTCATGTCGAAGCTGTGGTGCGACGCCGAGTGGCTGATCGAGCCGGCGGCGAGGAACAGGCAGCACTTGAAGAAGGCATGCGTCCAGATGTGGAACACCGCCGGCGTCCAGGCGCCGACTCCGAGGCCCATCATCATGTACCCGAGCTGTGAGACCGTCGAATACGCGAGCACCTTCTTGATGTCGTTCTGTACGAACGCGAGCGCGGCCCCGACGATGATCGTGATGCCGCCGACGATCGCAATGAGGTTGTAGCCGGTGTCGAGGATCTCGAGACCGGTGAAGAAGACCGGGTAGAGGCGCGCGACCAGGTAGACGCCGGCGACGACCATCGTCGACGAGTGCAGCAGGGACGACACGGGCGTCGGTCCGGCCATGGCATCGGGCAACCACGTGTGCAGCGGGAACTGGCCCGACTTGCCGATGCAGGCGATGAACAGCGCGACCGATCCCCAGAGCAGCACCGTCTGGCTGGCATCGCTCGACATCGCCCACCCGGAGATCGCCTGGATGCTGAAGCCGTTGGAACCACGCTCCTGGGCCCACTCACTCGCGCCGAAGTAGATGATCGCCGTGCCGACCAGCAGGCCGACGTCGCCGACGCGAACGGTCCAGAACGCCTTGAGGGCGGCCTCGCTGTTGGCCCGGTCCTCCCACCAGTGGCCGATCAGCAGGAACGAGCAGAGGCCCATGATCTCCCAGCCGAGGATGAGCTGCACCATCGACTCGGCGACCACCATCACGAGCATCCCGGCCGAGAAGAGCGTCAGGGAGGCGAAGAAGTGGGTGTACCGGCGATCACCTTTGACGTACTCGGTCGAGTAGATCTGGACGAGCAGCGAGATGAAGCTGACGAGCAGCAGCGCCATGATGGCGAGACCGTCGAGGTGCTGGCCGATCGTGAGTTCGAGCCCCCCGTTCTGCCACCAGGTCCAGTTCTTGATCACCGGTTCCACGTACGGCAGCGAGTGCCCGCCCTCCTCGCTCGCTCGGGGCAGGACGGTCTGGGCGAAGCCACGGGCGAGGCCGAGCGCACCTTCCTCGCCGTGTTCGTCGGCCGAGTGCACCCGTTGGATCCACTGATAGGTGGCACCACAGGCGAGCACGAACGACGCCGTCATCGACGCGATACCGACTTCCGAGCCACCCTGCGGGAGACGTTTGCCGAACCCGATGATCACAGCGAAGGCGATCGCCGGGATCAGCGGGATCAGCCACGCGTGCTCCAGGAACCAGCCCGAGGACAGGGCCTCCGCGGTCTCTGCTGCGAACAACATCAGCCCTTCATCTCCGAGAGCTCATCGAGCGAGATCGAGCGCCGGTTGCGGTAGATCATCAGCACCATGCCGAGACCGACACCGACCTCGGCGGCGGCAACGGCGATCACGAACAGGGCGAACACGTGCCCGTCGATGTTGTCGTTCATGAGCGCGAACGCGATCAGGTTGAGGTTGACCGAGTTCAGGATCAGTTCGATCGACATCAGCACCATCACCGCGTTCTTGCGGGCGATCACACCGAAGACACCGAAGCAGAACAGCGCGGCGGAGAGCAGCAGGAAGTTGACGGCGAGCATCAGTCTTTCCTGGCCAACACGATCGAGCCGATGGCGGCGGCGAGCAGAACGAACGAGAGTGCGATCAGCGGCACCAGATAGTCACCCAGGTAGCCGTCGGAGATGCGCTGCGTACTCGATGCGATCCGTTCCGCGGGCAACTCGTCGATGACGTCGTCCTCGTACTGGTCGATGATGACCCACGCGAACATCCCGAACAGCAGCAGGGCGACGGGGATGCCGACGCCCCATCCCTTGTTGTTGAGGTCGGCCTCGGACCCGAGCGTGGCGCGTGTGAGCATGATGCCGAACAGGAACAGCACCATGACGGCACCGATGTACACCAAGATCTGCGACACGGCGACGAACTCGGCGGCGGCGAGGATGTACTGGGCGGCAACGCCACCGAGCACGACGACGAGCCACA
>JAHEIN010000001.1:0-68898 GCA_024639335.1 bacterium
GAAGTCCTCGGTCTGGTCGGCTGGACCATCGGACCCAACAGCCAGGGCTACCTGACGCTCGCCACGTTGCGGCTCTTCGAGTTGGCTGGAGACTCTTTCGACCCCACCGACGCCGAGAGCCATCACCGCTTGATCGAGGCATACCGAGCGATCGCTCAGGAGAGGGATGACGTGGTCACCGATGAGCGATACGCTCCGATGTCGGCTTCGGATCTGCTGAGTGACGAGCGGCTGGCAGCGCTCGCAGCGGGGATCGGTGACAGGGCCGGGCGGTACCCGCCTCCAGCGACGAAGCCGGGCGGGACCGCATACCTCTGTGTCGTCGACCGAGACGGCATGGGCGTGTCGCTGATTCAGTCGAACTTCCACGGCCTCGGATCGCTCATCGGTGCAGGTCAGTCCGGCTTCCTCCTGCACAATCGCGGAGCGGGAGCCTGTCTGACCGAAGGACACCCGAACGAGATCGCTCCCGGGAAGCGACCGCTCCACACCCTCTCCCCCACCATCTGGTCGAAGGACGGCGACCTCCACACCGTTCTGGGCACGAGAGGAGGGCACCAACAACCTCAACTCCTGGCACAGATCGCCGCCCATCTGTCCACTGGAGATGAACCGTGGATGGCCCAGGCCAGGCCGCGGTGGAGCACCGAGACATTCGCTGCCGGGACCGACTCGTACATCGAGCTCGAGTCGGCTTTCGATCCGGGGATCGTGGCAGATCTCCGGTCGAGGGGCCATCGCATCGATCTGATCGACGGCGACACCGGCGGATGGGGCCCAATCTCGATGATCCTGGTCGACGCCTCGGGGTTGAAGACCGCTGCGGCGGATCCCCGGGTCGACACGGCCTGCGCGCTCACATCCTGATGGGCAGCGTGGTCCTGATCCGCCACGGCGAGGCCGAGGGCAATCGGCATCACCGGCTGATCGGATGGTCCGAGGTGAGCTTGACCTCCATCGGGCACTCGCAGGCGCAGTTGGTGGCCGAACGGCTCTCCAGAGCGCCGATCGATCGGATCGTGTCGAGCGATCTGCGACGAACGGTCGAGACAGCCGGTCCTCTGGCATCGGCGCTCGGACTCGAGCCGACCCTCGATCCCCGTTTCCGCGAGATCAACAACGGCGACTGGACAGGGCTGACGCCGACGGAGGTGTCCCAAGGCTGGCCTGACATCTGGCAGGCCTATGTCGACGGGCACGACGTCGACCGACCCGGAGGGGAACGCTGGGCGGATGTCCGGTCGCGCGTGGTCGGGGCGCTGGAGGAGCATCTGGCCGCAGATGGAACCACGGCTGTGTTCAGCCACGGCGGCCCCCTCGTCATCGCCGCCGCATGGGCCTCTGGGGTCGACGTGCACGGGAACGTGTTCAAGGGGCCGATCGCCTCGGCGGAGAACGCCTCGCTGTGCACGATCGTCCCTGGCCCACGGCTCCTTGGGTACAACGACGTGGGCCACCTGAGACCGATTGCCAGCGACGACACACCGTACGCGCCCGTCGTGGGGGCCCCGAGTCCCGACTCTCCGGCTCCGGGCATCTAGCATTGGTCCCATGAAAAAGGTTGGTCGTATCGTCGGATTCATCGGAGGGGCCGCCGCCATCCTGTGGGCGATGCGTGACCGCCTCATCTCGATTACCGCCCCGGCGGAACCAGAGCCACCGCGTTTCCGAGTTGTCACACCCCCGGCGCCGATGCCGTCCACGGACAGCGTCACCGATGACCTGACCGTCGTCACCGGCATCGGGCCGGTCTTCGCCGCCCGCCTCAGGGCCGCAGGAATCGACACGTTCGCCAAACTGGCTGCCACGGACGACGCCCGGCTGGCCGAAGTGGCAGATGTTCCGATCTCGCGCGTCGAGGGGTGGCGAGACCAGGCGTCGAAGCGCTGACGTGCCGTATCTCACAGATCCCCGCGAGTTGGGGAGCCTGATCGGCGATGAGCCGGGCTATCGGGCCGGACAACTGCACGACTGGTTGTACAAGACGCCGGTGCTCACCGCGGCCGAGATGACCAGTCTCCCCCCGGCTCTACGGGAAAGCCTCGCCGACCGTCTGTGGCCGTTCACGGTCGAGACCGAACAGTCGGCCGATTCGGGCGCAACCCGCAAGTGGCTCTTCCGGGCGCACGACGGGATGGCGATCGAAGCCGTGCTGATGGGCTACCACAACCGCACCACCTTGTGCGTCTCGAGCCAGGCCGGATGCGCGCTCGGATGTACGTTCTGCGCAACCGGCCAGTTCGGCTTCGACCGCCACTTGGAGGCGGGAGAGATCGTTGCCCAGGTCCAGTACGCCAATGCCTGGCTCCGGGCCAATCCGATACCTGGATCGCCTGGCCGGGTGACGAACATCGTGTTCATGGGGATGGGTGAGCCGCTCGCCAACTACGACAGGGTCCGCGAGTCGATCCGCCGCATGATCGAGCACATCGGCATGGGTGCGCGGTCGATCACCGTGTCGACGGTCGGCATGGTGCCGGGGATGCTGCGCCTTGCAGATGAGCCTTGGCAGGTCAGTCTGGCGGTCAGCCTTCATGCCGCCGACGACGAGTTGCGCTCGTCGATCCTTCCCGTCAACAAGCGGTATCCGTTGGCCGAGGTGGAGTCTGCCGCCGTCCGTTACTTCGAAGCCAAGGGACGGCGGGTCTCGATCGAGTGGACGATGCTGGCGGGAGTCAACGACTCGATCGACCAGGCCGAGAAGCTCGCTCCCATCGCCCGCCGCCTGCATGCGCACGTCAACCTCATTGCAATGAACCCGACCCCGCTGTCCATCGACCAGCCGTCGAAACGGGCGGTGATCGAGCGGTTCGCTGCGACAATCGAGCGACTGGGCGTGAATGTCACGATCCGGAACACACGCGGCCAAGAGATCGATGCGGCCTGCGGGCAGCTGAGGGTGCGTGCGGCGTCCCCCACCCCGGCTGACGGGCGGATTCGAACGCCTCTGCGAGTCAGTACCACCGAGTAGGCCACAAGCCGGGTTTTCGCGCGCTATGGTCGAAGCCAACAGCGGGCGCTGTCAGGGGCATTTCCAGGGGATCACGGAAATGCCACACACAACTCAGCCGCCGAAGGCTCGACGTCTCATCACCTCGACGCTGGCACTCGCCCTGTTCGTCTCGATGACGTCGATGGGGTACGACGTTCAACCTGGTGACACACTCGCTCAGATCGCCGCGGACCATGGCACGACTACGTCCGAGCTCGCAGCCGCCAACGACATCACCGACCCCGATTTGATCGTCATCGGCCAGACCCTCACGATTCCAGGAGCAGATTCGGCGGATCACACGGTGGCGCCGGGAGAGACACTCGGGCAGATCGCCGCGCTCTATGGCACGACCGTCGCAGATCTCATCGCAGCGAACGAGCTTTCGAATCCGAATCTCCTCGGAATCGGCCAGCTGATCTCGATCCCGGGCGAGCCCACTGTGGCGAGCGAAGCCGAACCCTCCATCATCGGTGCCCATATCGTTGCCGTAGGAGACACCCTCGCCTCGATCGCCATCCGATACGGCACGACGGTCGAGGCGATCGTCCAGGCAAACGGGATCACCGACCCATCGCAGATCTTCGTGGGCACCCGGCTGACCATCGCGGACGGCGTGACCACGTCGTCGGCCGTTTCATCGGAGCCGACCGGAACCTCGGTCCACACAGTTGCTGCCGGCGAAACGCTCGCCGTGATCGCGTCGCGGTTCGGAACGACGGTGCAGTCCCTGGTCGCCACGAACTCCCTCGAAAACCCCGACGTGATCCGGCCCGGTGAGCAGCTGACCGTGCCGGCCGCCGGATGGATCTGTCCCGTCTCATCGGGTCGATACTTCAACGACTGGGGATTCCCGCGGAGTGGAGGCCGGTTCCACCAGGGCAACGACCTGTTCGCCCCACGGGGCACCGAGGTCTACGCCCCGGTGTCGGGATCCGTCGAGCTGAAGTCGGGTGTGGTCGGCGGCCTGCAATTCTGGCTGACGGGCGACGACGGACGTACGTACATCGGCACCCATCTCGATGGCTTCGCCCTCGCCGGCGACGTCCGGGCCGGCGCAGTGATCGGCTATGTCGGAGACAGCGGGAACGCCATCGGGTCCGACCCGCACCTCCACTTCGAGATCCTGGTCGACGGATCGCCGATCAACCCCTATCCCATCCTCCGCGAGGCCGGCTGCTGAGGCCTGGCTCGCCTGACGGCTCACCTCGGGCGTTGTCGGTTCTCGGTGGTCGGACATCGGTCGCTGCCGCGAGGATGGTGGGCGCCCGTGGCGCAACATCCCCTCGACTCAGAATCGTCGGACCTCTTGCTGACAACCGATGACTGACGACCGATGACGGACCCGTGGGAGCCGCTAGGCGAGCACGGGCCTACGAGGGGCGGTCGAGGGAGAAGAGGTCGTGGGTGCGGGTATAGGTGGCGCCGCCCATGCGGCCGACTGCCCGAAGCGACTCTTGATCGATCCTCATCCCATCGAGGATCGCACCGTCGACATGAACCCGGACGACTTCGCCGATGACGACCGAGGCGGCCACCGGGCCATCGGTGCCGATCGGCACCACCTGGCTCAATCGACACTCGAGGTTCGACTTGGCCTCGCCGACCATCGGGGCGTCGACGACGGTACCGGGGACGCCCGCGAGCCCGGTCAGTTCGAACTCGTCCACTGACGGGGCGTATCGCCCTGCGGTGAGGTTCATGGCGTCCACGGTCTCCTCGGTGACGACGTTGACCGTGAATACCCCGGTCTCCTCGATGTTGGTGAGGGTGTCCTTTCTGGCCCCACCGGCCCGGATCGTCGAGAACAGCACCGTCGGCGGCGAAGCCGCTACGGCGTTGAAGAACGAGAACGGAGCGAGATTGCGCACGCCCTCTCTCGACATCGATCCGATCCAGCCGATCGGTCGGGGAACGATCAACCCGATCAGCAGTTCGTAGATGTCGACGTCGTCGTGGTTCGCCGGATCGAAGCTCTGTTTCACGAGTCGAAGTCGCCTGCGACCACACGCCCGAGGAGCTCGAGGCCCATATCCCCGCTTCCGAGTACCCGTTCATGGAAGTCTTTGAGATCGAACCGGTGGCTCAGCCGGCGTCGTTCGGCTTCCCGCAGACGCAGTATCTCGCGCTCTCCGATCTTGTACGAGATCGCCTGCCCGGGCCAACCGAGATACCGGATCACCTCGCTCCTGGCGTAGTCGGGTGGCTGGAGACCGATCTCGGTCATGAACCGCGTCGCCCTCCGAAAGTCCCACCGATCCCCAGGGAACAAGGGCGCTCCGGCGGGGATCTCGAACCCGAGATGGAGCCCGATGTCGGTGACCACACGAGCGGCACGGAAAATGTGCGAGGCCAACATCCCGAACACCCACTCGGGGCGCTCGAGGTATCCGAGCTCCTGCATGAGGCGCTCGACGTACAAGGCCCAGCCTTCTCCGTACCCCGAGTACCAGATGAGCACGCGTTGCGCCCGACTGAGTCGCTCACGTGCGGCCATCGCCGTCGAGATCTGCAGATGGTGCCCGGGAAAGCCCTCGTGATAGGCGGTCGAGACCTCCTGATAGAGCGGGAAGGTCTGTTGATCGCCGAGCGAGTAGTAGATCCCGCCGGGACGCGTGAAGTCCTCCGAGGGATCGCGGTAGTAGGCACCCAGCGCGCCGCCAGGCGGTGCGATCGCAACCGTCACATCGCGGAACTCATCCGCCAGATCGAAGTGCGAGCCCTCGAGATCCTCGATCGCCTGCCGCTGACGATCGGCCACGAACTCCACGAGTTCGTTTGGGCTGTCTACAGCGATGGTCGTGTCGGTTTCCAACCGCCTGATGACACCGGCGAGATCGAGCGACGGATCGATCTCAGCGGCGACGGATCGCATCTCGGCTGTCAGCCGGTCGATCTCTCCCCATCCCCAGTCGTACATCTCCTCGGGTTGGACCTCCATCCCGAGGAAGGCTCGGGCGGCCCGCTCGTACCGATCACGTCCCACCCCATCCTCGGACCTTGCTTGGGGCAGGTACTCGACGGCGAGGAACCCGGCGAATCCTGCCATCTCGCTCTTGGCGGTCTCAATCGCCTGTGCGACCTCGGTAGGGATCGGAGAGCCCTGCTCGAGCGAGTGCCACGGCGATGACGGGCCGACCAGACGCTCGGCCTGTGCGAGCACAGACTCGACCTGTCGCCGGGACGCCACCTCACCGACATCGAGTCCCCTGGCCAGCGTCTGGCGATATCCGAGCAGCGGTGTGCCGATCTTCCGAAGCCGTCTGGCGGCATCGGCAGCGGCCGCAGGGTCGGTGTGATCGACGAGCTCGAAGATGTCTCGGAACGGCTGGAAGGGGCTGGACGTGTGAGCCAGGGCACGGAGATGGTGGAGACCTTCGTAGTCGTCGACCACGTACCCGGCGTATTCGGTCACCACATGTGCTGCCAGCCGCTGAATGGGATCGGGGTGCGCCAGGTGCTGCTCCAGAGCGGCGCAGACCGCACGGGCCAGATCGGCCTTGGCCGCTTCACCATCCGGGGAGAGATCGTCCCAATCGGCATCGTGCCCGGGCGCGCCGAGTGTGGTGGCGAACAACGGTGACAGAGCAACCAGCTCGTCGATGAGTCGTTCGGAAATCTCAAATGGAGTGGACACGCCGGATGATCGTACCGCCGGACCACCCGTTCCCGACGTGGGTTAGCCTCGACCACCATGAGCGAAGTGCTGCCCGAGACGATTCCGGTGAGACACGACGAGCGCATCGATGTCGGACACTTGATGACATGGCTCGGAGGGCGCCTACCTGGAGCCGACACGACGCCGCAGGTTTCACAATTCTCTCGGGGCAAGGCAAACCTCACATACCTGCTCGACTTCGGTGACGGCAACGAATACGTGCTTCGAAGGCCGCCGCTCGGTCCTGTGGCGCCGGGGTCGCACGACATGGGCCGCGAGCACCGAGTGCTGTCGACGTTGTGGCGGGCCTTTCCGCTGGCACCTCGGTCCTATGTCTTCTGCGACGACGACTCGGTGATCGGCGCACCGTTCTTCGTCATGGAGCGCCGCCACGGAATCGTCGTCCAGAACACGGTTCCGGACATCTTCGGTGGCGGCGACGAGCCGGTGGCGAACCGCAAACTGTCGGAAGTCGTGGTGGACACGCTTGCCGAGTTCCATGCCGTCGCTCCCGCCGAGGCCGGGCTGGCGGACCTCGGGCGCCCAGAGGGGTTCCTCGAGCGACAGGTGACCGGTTGGGCTCGTCGATGGGACGCTGCCAAACACGAGGACAATCCGCTGGCCGACGAACTGTCGCAGTGGCTGGTCGAGACGATGCCGCCGTCGCCACCTGCCTCCCTGCTACACAACGACTGGCGCCTCGACAACATGGCGGTGTCCGAGGAGGACCCCGGCGTGTGTGTCGCGGTCTACGACTGGGACATGTGCACACAGGGAGACCCGCTCGCCGACTTGGGGACGGTGATGGCGGTCTGGTACGACGACGGTGAGATGCCGTCGGCGCTCAACCCGATGCCGACGACGCGCCCAGGCTTCATGACCCGGGCCGAGGCGATTCAGCGGTATGCCGAGCGCTCGGGTGTCGAGGCCGCCGAGATCGGCTGGTACGTGGTGTTCGGGACGTTCAAGCTGGCCGGGGTGCTCCAGCAGATCTACATCCGCTGGCATCGGGGGCAGACCAAGGACGAGCGTTTCGCCCGATATGGGGAAGGCGCGGCGAGGCTGATCCAGCTCGCCGATGAGCGGCGCCGGAACTGAGCGGCGGTACGCTGGCCGTCGATGTCCTTCGACCACCTCAGCGCAGAACGTTTCATCAGCCTGGTCACCTTTCGCAGGTCGGGTCAAGGGGTGGCGACGCCTGTGTGGTTCGCCCTGGATGGCCCGTCTGTCGTGGTCGGCACCTTCGAAGACTCCGGAAAAGCCAAACGGCTGCGGTACACAGACAAAGTGGATATCGCCCCCTGCAACTTCCGCGGCCTGGTCAGAGGACCGTATGTGCCCGGCCACGCTTGCGTCCTCGACCCGACCGGCGCGATTCTGGCTGCGGCTGCTCTGAGCGACAAGTACGGGTGGCAGTGGGACATGTTCAGCCGAAAGGTCGACATGTACGTGTCCGTACGACCTGCCGAAGACGCCTGAGGCGGCGTTCTCGGAGAACGGCCGTTGAGTCGAGTTTTGCTTCAATTTGTCAAGTATTAGGGTCCCTGGCAGGAGGCCCTGATGACAACCAACATCGTCGACGTCCACGACGTCGTGCGCACCTTTGGTGAAGTGAAGGCGCTGGACGGCATGTCACTGAGCTTCGAGCCCGGAATCATCTACGGTCTGCTCGGACCCAATGGAGCGGGCAAGACCACGCTCATCAGGGTGCTGGCGACGCTCTTGAAGCCGACCTCGGGCTCGGCAACGGTTGCCGGCATCGACGTCGTCGCGGACCCGGATGCCGTAAGGACCCGGATCGGGCTCGCCGGCCAGTTCGCCGCAGTCGACGCCTACCAGACCGGTCGGGAGAACGTCGAGATGGTGGGACGCCTCTACAACCTCTCGAAGCGTGAGGCCAGGCGCCGCACCGACGAAGTGCTCGAGCGGATCGACCTCATGGACGCCGCCGACCGCCAGGTCAAGACCTACTCCGGCGGCATGCGCCGGCGCCTCGACCTGGCCGCCTCGATGGTCGGTCGCCCCGAAGTGCTGTTCCTCGACGAGCCGACGGCGGGAATCGATCCTCGCAGCCGACTCGACATCTGGTCGCTGATCGAAGACCTCGTCGAAAGAGGCACGACCATCCTCCTGACGACCCAATACCTCGATGAGGCCGACCAATTGGCGGCGCGAATCGGCGTGATCGACCGTGGAACGATGATCGCCGAGGGGACGGCCGACGAACTCAAGGACATGGTTGGCGGTTCGGTCGTCCAGTTGACGGTGCCGCAGGAAAAGCAGTCCACGGTGGTCGGACTGCTGCGATCAGTCTCAGGTGATGAGCCAACCATCGACCAGTCGAACGGGCGAATGTCGATACCGGCATCGAGCGCACAGACGCTGTTGACGGTCGCCCGGAAGCTGGAGGAGGCGTCGATAACGCCTGACGACATCGGCCTCCGCAAGCCGACGCTCGACGACGTGTTCCTCTCCATCACCGGTCACGCAGCAGAGGTCGGAGAAGCCGGGCCGAAGCGACCTGCGAGGAGCAGAGAATGACCGCCCTGACTGCTTCAGACGCCGAAACGACGATCACCTCTCCGCTCGGGAGGATGTTGCGTGACATCGGGGTCATCACGAAGCGCAACGTGCTGAGAAACGTCCGGCTGCCCCAGCTCCTCCTGTTCGCCACCATCCAGCCGGTGATGTTCCTCCTGCTGTTCAACTACGTGTTCGGCGGGTCGATCGGGAGGGCTCCCCAACTCGCCCAGTTCGGCAGCTACATCAACTGGTTGGTTCCGGGGATCATCATCCAGACCGCCACGTTCGGGTCGAGCCAGACCGCTGTAGGGCTCACCGAAGACCTCCAGGCCGGTGTGATCGACCGCTTCCGGTCGCTCCCGATGGCCCGCTCTGCGGTGCTCGCAGGCAGAACCATCTCCGACCTGATCAGGAATGCCTTCGTCTCGGGCCTGATGTTGACGGTCGGTGCGCTCATCGGATTCAGGTACCAGACCTCGTTCCTGCAACTGGTGTTTGCGTTCTTGATCGCGATGGGTTTCGCGTTCTCCTTCAGCTGGGTGATGGCAGCCGTCGGTCTGGCCGTCAAGGACACCGAGACCGCCCAGACCGCCAGCTTCATCCCGCTGTTCCCGCTGGTGTTCGCCTCGTCTGTGTTCGTGTCGGTCGAATCGCTCCCCGATTGGCTACGGGTCTTCGCGGACCATCAGCCTGTGACGGTCATGGCGAACGCGATGCGCGGGCTCATGCTCGGGGAGGCGGCACTCCCTGCCGGCACGACCGTGGGGGGAACGGTCACGGCGTCGCTGGTGTGGATCGCAGTGATCTTGTTGATCTTCTTCCCGCTCAGCGTCCGCCTCTACCGCCGCGCTGCCGGCTGACGTCGGACACAGGCAGCGTTCGGTGATCGGCTCGTCCGTTGCCCGCTCGTCGAGGGACGCAGTCGACGGGCGGGATTCAGGACCGGATGGGACTCATCCGGGCTACTCGACGTCCATCGGTCTAGCGGAACCGCTTCCGGACGGTGTCGACGATCATGCCGCCCCCCAGGGCAAACAGCGCAACGACGGGGATGGCGAGTTCCACGTCGACGACTTCCAATACCTCACGCATGGGGCCACCTTTGCGAGTCTGCGGAGAGAAGTCAACCGCGATTCCCGGTGGTCGCGAAGAACGGCGATGCTTGGCTGATGCGAACGACGATCTTCACCGTGGGCTCGCGTGGCGACGTGCAGCCGTATGTTGCGCTGGGGACGGCACTTGCGCGTAGCGGGCTCGACGTCACGGTTGCCACTCATGAACCGTTCCGTGAGTTCGTCACAGATCGGGGCCTGACCTTCGCTCCTCTTCCCGGGGACCCCCGAGCGCTACTCGCCACCGAAGAGGCTCAAGAGCTGCTCCGCACCGGCCTGGGACTGATCCGGTTCGCCCGGCGCTTCGTGGCGATCCTCGAACCGTGGTTCTGGAGGCTCGTCGACGCGATCACCCCTATCCACGAGCAATCAGACGCCGTGTTGTACTCGGCCCTGGCGTTTCCCACCTGGCATCTCGCTCAAGTCGACCGGACGCCGACCATCCAGCTCAGCCTTCAACCTCTCCTCCCCACCTCGTCGTTCCCGGCGATCACCACCGCGTTCCAGAGCTTGGGCCCCTTCGGCAACCGGATGACCCATGGCATCAACCAGCAGTTGTTCTGGCAGCCGCTGCGGACTGCGGTCGATCGGTGGCGAACGCGCGACCTCGGTCTCCCACCGCAGGGCCTCCGCGGTCCATATCGGGAGCTCTCGGCGAAACGAGAGCCCATCCTCCACGGTTTTTCGAGACACCTCGTCACTCCCCCATCGGACTGGCCCGACCATGCCATCGTGACCGGGCCATGGCCCTTGAGCGATGGGCTTCCGCTCACCGAACAGACCGTCGCCTGGCTCGCCGACGGCCCCGCTCCCGTCTACGTCGGCTTCGGATCGATGCGGGACTCGGAATCGGAGCGGCTGGCCGACATCGCGCTCACCGCAGCCGAGCGAGCCGACGTCCGGCTGGTGCTCGACGCCGGATGGACGGAACTGCAAGGGGTGTCCAGCGACAGGGTGCGGGTGGTTTCGGGCACCGACCACAGCCGGTTGTTTCCTCACATGTCCGCCGTCGTTCACCACGGCGGTGCCGGCACGACCCACACCGCCGCATCTGCAGGAGTGCCGTCGATGGCCATCCCTTACTTTGCGGACCAGCCCTTCTGGGGCAAGCGACTCGAGGCGGTCGGGATCGGCGCACCGCCGCTGCCGAGGCGTGAGCTCGACGCGACGGCGCTCACCGAGCGCATCTCCATCCTCGATCGGGACGCCCTGAGGGCACGGGCATCACAGATCGGCGAGGCAATGCGATCCGAGCGCGGCCTTGAAACGGCCACCGCCTTCGTCGTCCGTCGTCTCGGCCGAGCGTGAGCCGGTGCGGCGCCTCCGGTTCAACTGCCGGCGCCCTCGAGGATCAGCCGTATTCGCTCGCGGAGGTCGTCGACATGTGTGCCCTCCCAATACACCCGCCGGCAGGTCGGACACAGCCCGAAGCGGTCGTGGCGCACGGCCGCCGATGCGGGGACCCGATCGGCGACCTCCTCTCGCGACGCCGCAGAGAGCAGCTCGTTGCATTCGAGGCACCGGGTGAGCGGCTGTACCACGGTCGCGAGAGCGAACGACCGAACGACCTCGATCGCCTGATCCGTGGGCTCGACGCTCCGGATGAAGCGCCCATCCCGAAGCACGGCCCTCATGAGCAGACCACGATCGCGTGTCAGAAGCATCCGAGCTTCAGCCACCGATCGACGAGCGAGATCGGAGTCATCAGCGCCGACTTCGTGATCGGCGTCGAAGCCGAGCATCCGCAAGTGCCTCGCGAGCTTTCCCAGGTGATCGTCGAGCAGGAACCGCGGATCGAGCCTCGGCGAGCCGAGCGGATAGCGCGCCCTCACGGAGATCTCGTCACCGTCGGCGACGTTGGAGCTCCAGGGCTTGGCCTCCCCGTTCACCGTCACCTCGCCGCATTCGACGTGGGGCACTCCCAGAGACTGCACGACATCGCGCAATCCGGCCGGCAACTCGAGTGTGAGCCTCACCACACCGTCCCGTGTTGCTCGATCGAGATGGTCCCGCAACTCGCCTGCGAATGAGACCGTGACGCAGAGCATGGCAGTCCCTACCGGGAGCCGGTGACCGGCAGCCGCCACACAGGGGACCTGCGAAAGGTTGGGCAGTCGGTGATCGGGATCCCCAGGAACGGCGAGTGATGGCACATCATGACGGGTGATCGGGCTCGAGGCTGAGCCGATGTGTCCAATCGACCTTGACGACGTCGCCGTGGGAAGGGAATCCGTCGGCCCCACAGGCCCGACCGATCGCCCGAATCACCCCACCGTGGGCGAACACGACGTGCCGGCCAGGGATCAACTCGTCGAGGAAGCCGAACACGCGCTCGACGAAGTCGGCGGCCGACTCGCCGCCGGGCGATTGAAACGAGTCGAAGTCTCTGAGACCCACCCTGATCGCCTCGTCGAGCTCGCCCCAAACGGCTCCCTCCAACTCGCCGAAGTCCATCTCACGGAGCCGTCGGTCGATCGACGGCTCGCCGACGGCGATCCGCGCAGTGTCGACGGCACGCGAGAGGTCGGAGCTCCAGACGCCATCGAACTCGTAGTCGCCGAGGACTTCGCCGAGTCGATCGGCTTGTACCCGGCCGGTCTCGTTGAGCGGCACGTCGGTCCATCCCTGGAAGCGCCCAGCGGCGTTCCATTCGGTCTCGCCGTGCCGGACGAGCCAGAGGATGACGGCGGCCGGGCCACTCACCGCAGGCCCCACTCGTCGACGGTGGCGACATCGCTCACGGCAACTGCGGCGGCACGGACGATCGGCAGCGCCACGAGCGCGCCGCTTCCCTCTCCGAAACGAAACCCCAGGTCGAGCAGGGGTGGCTTCGAGAGGATCTCGAGCAATCGACGGTGGCCCGGTTCGGTCGACACGTGGCTCGCAGTGGTGTGATCCAGGGCACCCGGCGTGAGTGCCTCCAAAACGGCAGCAGCCGCAGTGGTGACGAATCCATCCAGGAGAACGGGGATCGACCGAAGGCGGGCCTCGTAGACCGCCCCGGCGATTGCGGCCATCTCGGGCCCTCCCAACCGCCGAAGCGCCTCGAGAGGGCTCGTCGCGGCGACCCGGGCGACGGCGGCCGCCACGACCTCCGTCTTCCGCCGCTGCTGATCACCGTCGATTCCCGATCCGAGGCCGACCCACTCGGGGGCCTCTCCCCCGAAGACCGCATACGACACCGCCGCAGCCGCTGTCGTACTGCCGACACCGATGTCACCGACGAGGAGCAGATCGGTGCCCATCGTGGCGGCGGCAACACGGCCTTCGCCGAACGCGCTCTCGAAACGGTCGACAGACATGGCGTCAGCGCCCGATATGTCCTCGGTGGGCCGCCCCGCTCCGACATCCACCAAGCGCATGGAGGCGCCGAGGTTCGCTGCGAGCACGGTGGACGTCGCAGCGCCGGCCCTCATGGCGTCGACGGCCGCGATCGTGAAATCCGGCCGCAGGGCGCTCACGCCGTGCTCGGCCACCCCATGGTCGGCGGCGGCGACGAGCAGACCGGGCGACTCGACATCTGGAGTATCGGTCCGCTGCCACGCTCCGAGCCACGCCGCCACCTCGTCGAGGCGACGGAGTGCGCCACTTGGCCGGAGGAGATTCGCTGCGCGATGCACGAGCGCAGTCCGGGCCAGAGAGTCCTCTCCCGGCGCTCCGGCCAGCCGGTCGGGCACATCGATCACCACGCCACGGTCAGAAATCGAGACCTCGGCGAGCCATCACGCCGCGATCATATGCGTGTTTGACCTTTGCCATCTCGGTGACGGTATCGGCGATCTCGACGAGATCTCGTGGCGCGTCCCTTCCCGTGATGATCACGTTGACGTGCGCCGGGCGGTTGCGGATCGTCTCGATCACACACGCAACGTCGATCCAAGCCCAGTTCAGCGGGTAGGTCATCTCGTCCAGGATGACGAGTTCGTATTCGCCGCCCTCGATCACCTCTGCAGCGAATCGCCACGCTTCGTTGGCGACTGCCTCGGACTCGGACATGTCGTCGCTGTCCCAGGTGAACCCGTCGCCGAGCGCCCACCAGTCGACGCCGAGCTGACGCCCGATCTTCTCTTCTCCGACTTTCCACTCGCCCGACTTGAGGAACTGCACGACCGACACCTTCCAGCCTCGTGCGAGTGCCCGAAGCATCGTCCCGAAGGCCGCTGTGGACTTGCCCTTGCCATCGCCGGTGTTGACGATGACCAACGATGGCTCGCGCACCGAGCCGGGATCGGGGGCACTGGTGGGTGGTTGGGTTTCCGACATCTCTTTCCTCGTGCTCAGCGGTGCGAAGCCATCCTTCCAGACCCACCGGCTTCTCGGGAATCGCCCGTTCGGATCGGAATGACGATCAGGCCGTCGCCATCGGAGATCACCCGCACCCGTGCGCCGTAGTGGCGACGGATCGTGTCGGCCGTGAGCACGCCTTCGGCACTGCCCTGGGCGACGATCGATCCGCCTGACAGCATCACCAGACGGTCACAGAACTGCGCAGCGAGGGTGAGATCGTGAACCGCGGAGATCACGGTGAGCCCGCAGCTCCTGCGGATCGCATCGATGTGGTCGAGGACTTCCATGCGCACGCCGACGTCGAGCGCGCTCGTCGGTTCGTCCAATAGCAACACCGGGCTCGCCTGCGCAAGTGCTCGGGCGATCACCACCCGTTGGCGTTCGCCGCCCGACAACCTGTCGACAGGTGTGGTCGCATGGTCTGCGAGGTCGAGATCGCAGATGGCGATGTTGGCGGCGACGACATCCTCGGTCGACTCGACCCCGAGTCGGGTGAGATACGGCGTCCTGCCCAGCATCACGTAGTCGATCACGGTCATACCAGCCGGGATCACCGGGTTCTGAGGGACCAGCGCAACACGTCGCGCCCGCTCCCTCGAACTCATCGACGCGATGGCCTCATCCCCGATGTCGATCCGGCCGGTGCTTGCAACCAGACCGGCGATCGCCTCGAGCACGCTTGTTTTGCCGGCTCCATTCGGACCGATGAGCCCGAGCCACTCTCCATTGCCCAACGAGAGATCGAGATCCTGGACAACCACCGACCCGCTGCGCTGAACGGTCAACCCCGAGATGTCCATCGCCCCGTTCACAGGTTCCTCCTGGACGTCCGCAGCACGAGCACGAAGAACGGCGCGCCGAGGAACGACGTTACGACCCCGATCGGCAGCTCCGCCGGCGACATCAAACCTCTGGCTGCGATGTCGGCTGCGACGAGAAACCCGGCACCGCTGAGCAGCGAGAGCGGGAGCACGACGCGATAGCTGGTGCCGACGAAGAGGCGCACAGCATGAGGCACGATGATCCCGACGAACGCAATCAGGCCGCTGACGGCCACGGCTGCGGCGGTGCCTGCCGTTGCGGCCAACACGACCACGGTCCTGACGCGGTTCACATCGACTCCCAACGATGCCGCCTCGTCGTCACCCACGGCGAGCATGTCGAGGGTGCGTCGGTATCTGAGCATCACGAGCGTCGACACCACCGCATATGGGGCAAGCAGAGCGACCTCCGTCCACCCCGACGTGGACAGCCGGCCGAGGATCCAGGCGAACACCTCTCGTAGCGATTCTGAGTTCCGCTGCTGTACAAAAGTGGTAGCCGCCGTGAGAAACGACGCAATGGCGACACCAGCGAGAATCAGCGTGGTGGCCGACCGGTCGCCCATCGTCCGGCCGAGTGCGAACGTCGCAACCACCGCTCCCACACCACCGACGAATGCCGACGGCACCAGCAGCGCAGCGGGAAGCCCGGTGACGATCGCCAGGGTGGCACCAAGTGCTGCGCCGGCGGCGATCCCCAGGAGATACGGATCCGCCAGCGGATTGCGAAAGACGCCTTGATACGCTGCGCCCGACAGCGCCAGTGTGCCCCCGACCATCATGCCCAGCACAACGCGAGGGAATCGCCAAGACCAGAGAATGTCCCGCTGGATCTCCGTCAACTCGGATTCGACTCCCAGACCGGGAATGCGCGAGAGCACCTCGCCCAAGATCTGGGAAACCCCGATGTCTGCAGGTCCGAGGAGAGCACCTGTCACGAGCGCCGCAGCAACCAGGATCGCGACCACACCGACCGAGAACCAGCTCAGGCGGGTCGGCGTTGCGAGTCGTGTCGGAATTGCGGTCATCCGTCCAGCCCCACGATCGCGTCGGATACGGCCCGGAAGAACTCGACGAGTCGCGGCCCCCACCTGGAGGACACGTCGTCGTCGACGACCGTGATGGCCCCGCGGCCGACTGCAGAGACGTTGTCCCAGCCGGGCCGTTCGGCGACCGTCTCGGGCGTGTCGCCGCAGCAGTCGGTCACGAAGATCAGATCCGGATCGGCCTCGATCACGTACTCCGCCGACAGCTGGGGGTACCCGAAGCCGTCGACATCGGCCGGGTCGGCGATGTTCACGAGCCCGAACGCTGCGTACACCAGTCCGATGAAGGTCTCGGAGGTGATCGAATAGAGCGTCGGGTCCAGCTCGTGATAGACGGTGAGACCGTCGGCACGGGTCCCGGCGTCGTCGATGGCGGCCTGGATCTCGGCTTCGAGGACGGCTGCCGCGTCCTCGGCGGACTCCGCGCTGCCCGTCGCAGCGCCGAGGATTCGGAGCTGCTGATAGACGTCGGCGAACTCGGCCGCTGCGGGCAGCAACAGCACGGGGACACCGACTGTTTCGAGGGCACCCACGATGCCGTCGAGGTCGTTGGCGACGATGACGAGGTCCGGGGCGTAGGCGCCGATCGCCTCGAGGTTCGGTGTGAACCCGGAGAGTTCCGTCACCGGCGCCTCCTCTGGGTGATAGGAGAACTCGTCGACAGCCACCACCTGATCACCCGCTCCGATCGCGAAGAGCATCTCGGTGGCGGTCGGAGAAAGCGAAACGATGGCCTCGGGCCGGGCGGGAACCTCCACTGTCCCGTTGGCCGCCTCGATCCGGGCGAATGGACGATCGAAGTCTGCAACCGCAGTGGTGGTCGTTTCGGGCTCCTGAGCGACGGTTGTCGCCGGCAGGGTCGTCGGAACCTGGGCCTGTCCGGTTGACTCGACGGCGGTGTCGGTCGTCGTGTTTCCGCAGCCAGCCAGCGTGATCGCAAGAACGCCGAGGATGGCGGTCAGTCTCCCAAGGCGATTCGAGTCTTTCACTGCGCATCCTCCGATGTTCGGAGGATGAAGGGGTGACACGCCAGGCCGAGGCCGGGAACGAGACAAGCCTTCATCCGAGGTTGTGATTCGTCACGGACGGCGAGGCGACCTGGCTCGGCCCTGAGGGGCTCCACAGTTGCGGGACAGCGCCGGGTTCACACCGGACTTCGCTCTCCGACCGTGTCCGGCGGTAGTGCCGGATACCCGACACGCTAGCAACCATCACAGGCGGTTGCGCCGCACCCCGCACTACCGTTCTCGGCGATGTCCCAGAGCTCCGAGTTCGCAGACGACTACCACCGATATCGCCAATCCACGGATCACTATCGCCTCCTGTGGGACGGCGATCTCGACCAGATCGAGCGCTGGGAGGACATCGCACCGGATGGGCTGGAGATGCGAATCGGCGAGCTACGGCGCTTCGCAGACGAGGCAGATCGCCTGGGGGCGAGCGACGCCGCGGAACAAGCGTTGACCGAGACGATCTCGTTCACGGCTCGGTCTGCCGCCAACCGGCTGATCTGGCGGAGCGAGTTGGAGTTTCCCAACCCGGCGATCGGGCTCATCCCGACGGTCCTCACGTTCCTTCCCAGATACTCACTGGTGAGCGAAGACCATGGCGACCGGTATCACGAGAAGCTCCGTTCACTCCCGGCTTTCCTCGAAGCGGCGGGCGCCGCCCTGCGTGCAGACGATGGCCCGCTTCCGCTGAAACGCCACCTCACCGAGACGATCGCAGTGATCGATGCACAGTTGACGAGGGACGACTCGGCCAACCCGCTGATGGCTCAGCCACCGCCGACCGGTGCGTCCGCCGAGTACCGGGAGCGCTGGCAGCAAGAAAGCAATCGCCTGATCCACGAGAAAGTCCATCCGTCACTGGGTCGCTATCGGGATGCGCTCGTATCGGCAGCCGATTTCGGGCGGGAAGACAGCCTGCCGGGGCTCTGCCACACAGAAGGTGGCGCCGACCTCTACCGCGACCTCATCTGGTCGCACACCTCGCTCGGGCTCTCAGGGGAAGAGGTGCACCAGATCGGTCTCGATCAGGTCGCCCGGCTCGAGGACGAGTACCGATCACTCGCCGGCCCGATCCTGGAAACCCGGGACATCGGAGAGATCTACGCCCGCCTCAGAGACGATCCGGAGCTGACCTACCGGGATGGAGCGCAGCTCGTGGCCGATGCGTCGAGGGCCCTCGAGCGGGCTGCCGCCGCTGCCCCTGACTGGTTCGGGGCGCTCCCCGAGTCACCATGCATCGCCGAAGAGATCGCACAGGGCGGGCTGGCCTTCTACTCCAAGCCACTGCCGGAGGCCGCGAAGCCCGGACGCTTCTTCTTCAACACCTCAGACCCGTCTGCCTGGAAGACCTTCCAGCTCGAGGCAGTCACGTTCCACGAGTCGATCCCGGGCCACCATCTCCAGCTGGCACTGGTGGTCGAGACCGACGACATCCACGGAGTTCACACCGATCTCCCGGTCACCGTCTATGCCGAAGGCTGGGGGCTGTACACCGAACGGCTCGCCGACGAAATGGGTCTGTACTCGTCGGAGCTGAACCGGATCGGGATGCTCGCAGCGGACTCGATGCGGGCGTGCCGCCTCGTCACCGATACCGGGGTGCATGCGCTGGGATGGTCCAGAGACCAAGCGGTCGACTACGTGCTCGAACACTCACCGTTGAGCCGACGCATCGCAGAGGGCGAGATCGACCGGTACATCGGGATGCCAGGTCAGGCGCTGTCCTACATGATCGGTCGCCTCGAGATCGACCGTCTCCGGGCCGAAGCAGAGCAGCGCCCGGGCTTCGACATCAAAGCCTTCCATGACGCCGTGTTGGCGAAGGGAATGGTTCCGCTGGGCACCCTCAGGCGACTCGTGCTCGGCTGACCCGGCTGTCCGAAGAGCGCCATGCGCTCACCCGACTACCGATCACCGAGAGCTCAGACGCCAACCCCGGTGATCAGCCCTGGTCGTCTCGGGCGCCGAGCTCGATGGCGAAGGTCTCCACACTGCCGTTCCGGTCGATCACCAGCTCGACCGAGTCGCCGGCTTCGAACGCTCTGACCTGCGCTCCGAGGTCGGCCGGCTCGGCGATCGGGACACCGTTGATTGAGAGCACCGTGTCACCGACACGAATCCCTGCCGCTGCGGCTGCGGTGCCTGCTGTGACCTCTGAAACGACGGCGCCCGCCGACAGATCTGAGGTGTTGTCCAGCCTGACGCCGAGGAATCCCGCCACGAACTCGCCACCCGAGACGAGCGCCTCGGAGACCCGGAACGCCCTGTCGATCGGGACGGCGAAGCCGACCCCGTCGTTCGCTCCCGAAGTGGAATAGATCGAGACGTTGATCCCGATCACCCGGCCCGACCGGTCGACCAGCGGACCGCCCGAGTTGCCGGGATTGATGGACGCATCGGTCTGAAGCATCGAGCGAGGCACGCCTTGGCCGCTGAGGATGGTTCGATCCACTGCGGACACGATTCCAGACGTGACAGTGGAGTCGAGGCCCCAGGGGCTCCCCAGGGCGATCGCTAGCGACCCCGGCCTGGGCTTGTCGTCGAGGGCGAGCGGGGCGGCGGAATAGGGGCCGCCGCCGATGGAGATCACAGCGATGTCGTTGTTGACGTCCTGGCCGATCACCTGGCCGACGACCTTGTTTCCATCAGAGAGGCGCACCCGAACCTCGTCGAGCCCCTGAACGACATGTTCGGCGGTCATGATGAAGCCATTCGGGTCGTAGATCACGCCGGTGCCCACGCCTCGTTCGATGCCGTTGTTGACGACCTCGATCTGCACGACCGAAGGCAGCAGAGCCTCGGCAACATCGGCCACCGGCTCGTCCCCGGGAACGATCACGAGGGGATCGGTCTCCACATCGACCGTCGATGACGGCCTGATGGTCGTGGTGGTGGTCGACTCGACGAAAGAGGCCGCAACTTCTGTGGGGGTCTCTGCGCTCTCATCGGAGGCGGGCTCGGTGAAGAGCCATCCGATGCCGATGCCCGACACGAAGAGGGCGACGGCAGTGAGGAGCGTGGCGATACGGCCTGCCCGGCGAGGTGGTTCGGAAGGGATTGGATGATCCATGGTCACTCGTCATTACCTCGTGTCGTCGGTGGGCAAACCTGGTTCATGAGTACCCGGCGATCCGTAAAGCTCGAGTAAACGCTCTCCGCCGATCGGCGCGCTGGCTGGATCGGGATCGTCGGGCAACGCGATGGAGAGAACCGAGCCTCCTTCTGGTCGGACCACGGCCGAGAACCGACCTGCGTGTATGGCGACGATCTGACGGACGATGCCAAGCCCCATTCCCCCATCACCGTTGTCGCCGTTCAAAGCAAGCTCCACATCTATACCGGGCCCTTCGTCGACCACACCGAGATAGGTCCAGTCGCCGACCCTTCTCAGAACGAGCGAAACCGCTCCCCCGGCAGGGCTCTCACGCACTGCGTTGTCGATCAGGTTTCCGAGCGCTCGCCGCAACATGTCCGGATCTGCCATGACCGTGATCGGGTCGGTAGGCATGTCCGATTCGATCACCACGCCATCCGACCTGGCGGTCGGTCCGAGGTCGGACACGAGCTCGGTGACGATCTGCGCTGGATCGATCGCTGTCAGCGTCGCCCCGGCGAGTTCCTTGCGGGCGACGGCGAGGAGATCGTCGACCATGACCGAGATACGGTCGGCGGCACGCTCGACGACTTCGCCGGTCTGCCTCCAGTCCTCGAGGGTGGCCCCGGGGTCATTGGAGATCACGTCGAGGTTCGAGCGGATGACGGCGAGGGGGGTCCGGAGATCGTGTGAGGTGTGGGCGAGGAAGCGCTGCTGGGATCGGAATGATCCGGACAGTCGATCGAGCATCGCATCGAAGGTGTTGGCCAATCGAGTGAGTTCGTCATCGGGCCCGTCGAGCCCGATCCTCCGATCGAGATCGGTCGCCTGGATGTCTCGCGCCACAGAGGTGATCTCGTCGATCGGTCGGAGCGACCGGCTTGCGATGACCCAACCGACGATGAGCGAGAGTGCGAACAGTGCCAGCAGGATGCCAATGGTCCAGACGGCGAGCTGGTTGAGCACCACTTCCTTGATCAGGCTCTCGATGGTTCGCATTTCCACCTGTGTCAAACGGACGGCGAGCCGCTCGCCGTCGATCAACACCGGCTCGAGGGTGCTTCCGGTGACGGTCAGCGACTGCACGGCTCGGAGGGTCACGTAGTAGATCACAGCCAGAGCCAGCCCGGCGACGCTGAAGACCAGCGCGGAGGTGAGACCCGACAGTCGGAATCTCAGTGAACGTGTGACGGGCGGGAGCTGCATCGAGAGAGACGCTATCGGTCGGTCGTTAAGCGAAGGGTAAATCAGCGCAAGACGTAGCCCCGACCGGGAACCGTCTCGATGGCTGACGGCTCGCCCAGCTTCTTGCGAAGGTTCGAGACCGTGACGCGCACCGTGTTCGTGAAGGGATCCGCCATCTCGTCCCAGACGTGCTCGAGCAAACGCTCCTGGCTGAGCACCTCGCCCCGATTCCGCATGAAGTACTCCAACAGCGCGAACTCCTTGACCGTCAGCGGCAGTGCTCGCCCGCTGCGAGTGGCCTGAAAAGCGGCCGGATCGAGGGTGAGATCTCCTACCGAGAGAACGGGGCTTCCCCCAGCGTCTCGACGAAGCAACGCCCGGACCCTCGCCTCGAGTTCGGCGAAGGCGAAGGGCTTGACCAGATAGTCGTCTGCACCGGCGTCGAGCCCCATGACGCGATCCTCGATCGAATCTCGTGCCGTGAGCATCAACACCTTCGGCTCGAGCGTGCCGAATGTCTCGACCTCACCAGAACGGATGCGAGAACAGAGATCGACCCCCCGGCCGTCGGGCAGATTCCAATCCAAGATCACCAGATCGTATTCGACTGTCGACACTGCGAGTTCCGCATCGATGACCGAAGCAGCCGAGTCGACCGCGTGGCCGCCGCGCACCAATCCGCGCACGATCGCAGAAGCGAGGTCGGGTTCGTCTTCGACAACCAGGAGCCGCATTCCCCGAACTGTATCGACACTCAATGGCGTCGCATCGAAGCGCCGGGCAGATCAGACTTCCGCCGACACCGAGAGAGCGAGCAGTCGTCTGCTCACTACATTCGGAGCGATGAAGAAGCGGACGCCCGTGCAATTGCCGGAAGAGATCTATCCGGACGACCCGTGGGTTCTGCTCGAGGACCAGTTCGCTCCCGACTTTCTGTACCTGACCGAGACCATCTTCGCACTCACCAACGGCCGGATCGGAGTGCGAGGCTCACTCGACGAAGGCGAGCCGAATCACGTCGTCGGGATGTACATCAACGGGTTCCATGAGACCTGGCCGATCACGCACGCCGAGAAGGCCTACGGTCTCGCCGAAGTCGGCCAGACCATGGTCACCGTTCCTGACGGCACACTGATCGAGATCACCGTGGACGGCGAGGCGTTCAATCTCCCATCGGTCGAGATCATTCGCTGCAGGCGTTGGCTCGACATCCAACGCGGGATGCTGGAACGCGATATCGCCTGGAGGACGAAGTCCGGCGTCACCGTCGAGCTCCGCTTTCTGCGGTTCGTGTCACTGGACATGGCGGACCTGTTGGCCTCACGGCTGGAGATCTCGGTAGACCGTCCGGCTGAGGTCCGGGTGGTATCGCGTCTCCGCAACCGACTCGACGCCGGTGTGGGCGAAGGCGAGCCGGACGACCCTCGACGAGCGAAGCAGTTCACCCAACGGGTGTTGGAACCGAGAGCAGCCACCCTTGCCGATCTCCGGTTCGTCCAGGCTTGGGTGACGGCACACTCGAGGATGGGCCTGCTGTCGGGAATGGACCATCTGCTCTCCGGGCCGAAGCCGAGGATCTCCCTCGATCGCTCGGCGATGGACTTCGGTTTCGAGTTCGAGTGGAGTCTGACGCCCTACGCCGGCGCCACGATCGACAAATTCGTCGTCGCCTCGCACAACGGCGACTCACCCGGGCTCGACGAACGTCAGGCGATCGGTGAGATCCTCGACAGAGCGATACAACGCGGGCTCCCAACCCTCGCAGCGGATCACGAAGCCAAGCTGAGGGAGTTCTGGAACGAGAACGACATCGTGGTCACCGGTGCCGGCATCGAGACCCAGCGGGCCATCCGGTGGACGCTCTTCCAGCTCCATTCGAACTCGGCGTGTCTACAGAATGCCAGCATCCCGGCCAAGGGCCTCACCGGCCACGCCTACGACGGGCACTACTTCTGGGACACCGAGATCTACATCCTCCCCTTCCTCATCTACACCAACCCCGACGTCGCCAGGCGGGTGCTGTCGCATCGCTACGCGATGCTCGAGCATGCCCGGGAGCGGGCGCGGACGCTGTCACACGACGGAATTCTCTTCCCGTGGCGGACGATCAACGGACATGAGGCTTCGGCGTATTTTCTGGCAGGGACCGCCCAATATCACATCAACGCCGACATCGTGTACTCGATCCGCAAATACGTCCAGGTCACAGGAGACCGAGAGTTCCTCTGGGCCATGGGCGCAGAGATCGTCCTCGAGACCGCCAAGTTCTGGCACGATCTCGGGTTCTATCGGTCCGATCACTTCCACATCCACGGGGTCACCGGCCCAGACGAATACACCGCCCTCGTCGATGACAACGCCTACACCAACGCAATGGCTCGCATGAACCTGAGATACGCCTTCGAAGTGGCGTCTGAGTTGTCGGCCGAAGAGCCGGAACGGTGGGAAGCATTGAGGGAGCAGGTGGGGATCGCCGACGGGGAGACCATCGATTGGCGTCTCGCCGCCGATGCCATGTACATCCCGCATGATCGGGACCTGGGAATCACCCCTCAAGACGACGACTTCTTGGAGAAGGAGGCGTGGGACTTCGAGAGCACACCCGAATCGAAGTACCCGCTGCTGCTGCACTTCCACCCCCTCACCATCTACAGGTTCCAGGTTCTCAAACAGGCCGACGTCGTGTTGGCCGACTTCCTGCTCGGGGAAGAATTCAACGACGAGCTCAAGCGCGCCAACTTCGACTTCTACGAGCCGCTCACCACCGGCGACTCCTCACTGAGTGCCAGCATCCAGGCGATCATGTCGGCCGAGCTCGGATACCACAAGGCAGCGATGCGTCATTTCCACCATGCCCTCTTCATGGACCTGGGCGACATCGCCGGCAACACCACCGACGGGGTTCACATGGCGTCGGCCGGCGGTGTGTGGATGGCGCTGGTGTACGGATTCGCGGGTATGCGAGACGTCCGTGGAACGATCTCCTTCGATCCCCGAATGCCAAAGGAGTGGAGCGAGATGAAGTTCAGTCTTCACATACGCGACACGGTGCTGTCGGTCGGGCTGAGTCACGAGTCGATCACTCTCGTCACGACCGAGCCGATCGAGGTCATCGTCGATGGCGAGACGCATTTGGTGGCTCCGGGTGGAGGCACCGTCGTCCGCTATCAGACTTGAGGCGAGATGGTCAACCGCAGGACGAGGTCTTCTTGGTCGAAGAGCAGTCGATAGTCGACTCCATTCCGGCTGATCCTGCCATCGAGCCCTCCAAGTTGGGGGTCCCGGACGTTCAATCCCATCGCACCGAGCACCGCCCCGCGTTCGGCGGGCTCCAGTGATGGATCGGCTACGGCGATGGCGAGCCCGAGCGCCTGGATACCGAGCTGGTCCGAAGAAGATGGCCCTGTCGGATCGACCTCGAGGGTGTACGCGGCGATGCCCTCGCCCTGGCCGTCGAAGCTCCCGATCATGGCGATGAAACCCGTGAATCCAACCTCGAATTCACTGGCGGGCAGTGACGAGCGGAATCTGAGGTTCGGTGAGACCCCGGCAGCGTTTTCGTTCCATCGTTCCACGAAAGCGTCGGGTGCGAGATCGAAGACCAGTGGCGCACCGGCCACGGTCGAGTCGACCGTCGTTGGCGCAGTGGTTCCCGGCACGGTCGTCGGCGCCTGGGTCACCGGCACGGTGGTCTGGACGACGGTTGCAGGAGTCGTTTCTTCCGAACCGGCGAAGAAGTCCAGCACTACCGGCACCGCAAAGGCCAATCCGGCGACGACGGCGATCGCGACGACGGCGATCGCGATCGGCCTGAGTCGTGCCTTGTCGAAGCTCACGGACGTGGCGCTCCGCAGCGACCGCTGGCTCTCGAGAATCTCGTCCGCAACGGTGGACTCCCCCACCTCCTCGTCGAATTCGATGTCATGGTCTTCATCGGTGGGGAAGCTGTACCCCTCGTCACCCGGGATGACGAAGCCGCTCGACGAGGAGCGCTCACCAGGATCATCGGGTTCCTGATCGCCGTCTTCCGGCCCGTCTTCGGTCTGACGCTCGCGGAAGCCGCTCATCGCCGCAGCGAGACGTTCCCGCGATGACGGCCCGAATCCGGATGCGCTCTCGGTCACAGCTTCGGACGCTTCGACCTCGGGCTCTGCCTGGCCGGCGGTCGGCGGATCTTCGTCGACGACAGGCAGGTCGGGGGCGGCCGACACGGGCGCAACGTGAATCTCTGGCTCTCTGTCACCACCGTCAACGAGCATCTCATCGACCGCTTCGGCGAACGCTCCGGTGTCGGCGGGATAGAACGTCACCACGTCGTCCCCGACGGACAGCTCGTAGCCGCCGCTCGAGTTCGACTGAAAACGGATGGCGTCGCGGTCCCAGAGACCGATTTCGGCGAAAGGAGTCGCCAGTCTGATCTTCTCTGCCGCTATTTGGAGGTCTACATCGACCTCGTCACCCTCTAGGAGCACGATTCGCCCGGGGAACGTTCCGCTCATCTCTGGCCGTTTCTCGAGTGGATGCATGACACAGTATGTCGGCGGTGCACCCCACCTTCTTGAGTCCGAGGAGAATAATGGGCCGATCGGACCGGGCTCAGCCCCAACAGTGACGGCTGGGATTCCAGTGCGACCAGCCACCTCCCTCGTACACCAGCCACGCCGCCACGGCGACGTTCGCCGCCGGGTCGAAGATGTCCGACCCCGCCAGACCCGCCTTCACACTCCGCTGGGGCCAGAAGCGTCCGAGATGCTGGAACAGGCCGCTTGCCGACGAGCGCGGGTTCTTGGCGTTGGGGTCTCCCGACGACTCGCAACTGATGACGGCCAGCGCAAGGGCCACGTCATTCGGGGCGAAATGAGCCTCGACGAGCGGCCGCCACACCTCGACATCGCGGGGCGCCAGTTTCCTGGCGACCGGGGCGGGCGGTTGCGCCTGCACGCCTCGCTCGGAGACGACCGACTCTTCCGGCTCGGGGAAGTCGAGCCCTCCTGCGACGACCGTCGGGGCGCATCGAGCGCCAATCCGGGGAATGGCGCAGCCGGGGGGAAGCGTCGCCGTCGTCGTGGTCACCGGAACGACGGCAGCGGAGAACCCGTCCGCCAATGCGAACGAGGCGTGGGCAGGGTTGACGGCGACCTCCCCCAGATTGGAGGTAGCGGGCGACGTCCACGCACCGCCGACGAACATCAGCGATGCGAGAAGGCCGAGCCCGGTGAGATATGACGCAAACGCGCGCACGGAATGACCTCGCGGAATTGGGAATGCGCAACGATCATCGCTGCGGGAGCCCTACGGTTGGGCTTCGGTGATGACAACGCTATTGGGGACCGCTCACGTTTGCAAGCGGGGAGGGTGTCACACCTCGGGCGCGATCGTGAGCAGCACCGAAGAGAACGACTGGAAGTACTTCATCGTGTAGCGAATCCCGTTCCGGGTCGTTTCCCCGTCGAGCCCTCCCAGCTGGGGCAATCTCACATCGAGACCCATCTCTGCGAGGATCTCACGCCGGTCGGTCTCGTCGAGACTGGGATCGGCGACCGTGAGTGCGATGCCCCAGCTTGCGATCGTTGCCTGGTCACTGTCGGTATCCCCCGACGGATCTGCCACGACCACCAGCGACCGCACGTCGCCATCATCGTCGGTGGTTCCTTGGAGCGAGATCAGCGGCGCCAGCTGGGTGTCGAATGAGCCCCGCGGAAGGGCGTCGCGGATCAACAGTGGCGTCCCGAATTCGCGAGCCACCCGATTCCACTCGACCACCAGAAGCGAAGGATCGAGGTCGAAAGCGCTCACCGGCGGGACAGCGGCGCTCGCAGAGGTGCCCTCGAGTGAGACGGGCTCGACCGTTTCCGGCTCGTCGCCAAAGACCGTGTCGACCACCCACACCCCTGCGAACACCATCACGACGACCGCAGCGAGCACCCCAAGCAGAGGCGACCTGAGGACGGAGAGGTCGACCGGGATCGTGGGCTTCGCAGCAGGCTCCTCATCGATCGATTCGTCGCCGTTCGATTCGACCGTCCGGACCACATTGATGCGGTCGGCGAGGCTCGAGGCCTTGAACCGCTGGGCGGCGACGATGGCGAACTGCCTGGTGTCATCGGGTTCGAACGAGACGACCTCGCCGTCGACGCTGATGCGATAGGTGGACGCGTCCGTTTTGGAGACGCGGCAGTACTTGATCGGCCACGTCCCGATCAGGACGCTGTCTGCGCGCAGCGTCAACGCGTCGGGCGATATCTCCAGGTCCACCGCCACGACATCCTGCTCGGGAAGCGTGAGCTTCCCGGAAAAGCGGTCGGCCACGAGGATCACGGTACCTCACCTCGCGCGAGTTGTTCCAGCTTTCGTCACGGGCCCGGCGACTCATCTGGGATTCGCCTTCGTGATTTCCTGGCACCGACACGACGGGCGACAATGCCGTCATGGGTTCCAAGCTCGCCGGCACACTCGTCTTCTTCACCTCTGCAGCGGTTCTGATTCTCGAGATCCTGGCCGGACGTCTGTTGGCTCCCTATTCAGGAGTGACGCTCGAGACGTTCACTGCCATCATCGGCGTCGTCCTGGCAGGGATCGCTGTAGGAACATGGCTGGGAGGGCGTTATGCCGACCGGGCGGGGTCCCCCGTCGCGCTCATCGGTCCCGTATTGATCCTGGGCGGCGCGTTGGCGGCCTCCACCGTCCCGTTGGCACGCCTCCTCGGCCCATCGATGGGGACGGCCGGACTCGCCGGACTCGTCCTGTTGACCGCCATTGCCATCCTGCCCGCCACGGCTGTCCTCTCTGCAACTCCGCCGATCATCGTCAAGATCATCCTCGACGATCTCGGCACGACCGGCGCAACGGTGGGGCGGATCTCGGCCCTCGGGACCGCAGGAGCGCTGTTCGGCACATTCACGAGCGGGTTCGTGCTGGTGGCCACGCTTTCGACGTCGGTGATCGTCCTCACGGTTGCGGTCACCACCGCAATCGTCGGCATCGGCATGTGGATGCAGTATCGACCGGACAGCCATGCCCTCGGCACTTTCGCCCTGATCGGACTGCTCGCAGGGTCGACTCTGACAGCAGCGGTCCAGAGCCCATGTGATGTCGAGACCGCCTATTTCTGCGCCTCTGAGATCGTCGACCCCGAAGATCCGGACGCGTCGTTCCTCCTCCTGGACACCGTCACACACGCATACGTCGACAAAACCGACCCGACGAACCTGCGGTTCACTTCGATTCGCATGTTCGCCTCCGCCATCGATGCCATGACCACCGGCGAGATCGCTGCGCTCCACGTGGGGGGCGGCGGCTTGACGGTGGCGAGCTGGCTCACCGAGACACGTCCGGCATCGCGGAACGTCGTCCTGGAGCTCGACGGCGCCCTCGTCGAGTTCGTCGCGGAGCGATTCGATCCGGCGCCCGTCGACCTGACCATCATCGGCGACGCCCGGGTGTCACTCGAAGCGGCAGGCGATGGATTCGATGTCGTGATCGGCGACGCATTCGGTGGCCTGGCCGTGCCGTGGCACCTGACCACGGTGGAGTTCTTCGAAGAGATCTCCGGGGCACTGGTCGACGACGGCTTCTACCTCATGAACCTCATCGATCACGGAGATCTCGACTTCCTGCGGGCCGAGGTCGCAACCGCCACCGCGGTCTTCCCCTCCGTCGGCGTGGTGACACTGCCAGAGCGATTCGATACGGGCGGCAACTTCATGCTCATGGCGTCGAAACAGCCGATCCCCGCCGATCGCATCGTGGCGGAGGCGTCGGCGCTCGATCTCGAGGTGAGGGTCCTGACGGGGAGCGAACTCCAGGAGTTCGTCGACGCTGCAGAGATCCTGACCGACGACTTCGCTCCCGTCGATCAGCTCTTGGCCACCTCCTGAGCGGCCGACGGTCTCGCCTGGCGACCGACCCCTCCCTGGCCCCCTAGACGAGGCCGGCCATCGCCTCGAGCCGTTGTGGCGGTCCCGAGATCGCCATGGTCGTGACCAGCGATTCGTCCCACCTGGCGAGATCGTCGCGGATCCGGTCGACGGAGCCCACCAAAGCGACGTCGGACACCATCTCGACAGGGATCGCCGCCGCTGCCTCGGTTCTCCGGCCGTCGAGATACAGGTCTTGGACTCGCTCACAGACGGACTCCCAGCCCATTCGGGCGAGAACCTCGAAGTGGAAGTTCGCTCCTTTGGCTCCCATGCCACCGACATAGAGCGCCAACATGGGCCTGACCCGGTCTGCGGCGCGCTCGATGTCGTCGTCGACGACCACCGGAACCGGACAAACGACCTCGAAATCGGCCGGGGTGTCGCCCCTGCGGTCGAATCCCTCCGAAAGGGCCCGTCTATAGAAGTCGTCGGACTTCGGGGAGAACCAGAACGGGAGCCAGCCGTCGCACAGCTCGGCTGCCAGAGCGACGTTCTTCGGGCCCTCTGCGGCGAGGTAGATCGGGAGGTCGGCGCGATATGGGTGGATGGTGGATTTGAGCGGCTTCCCGAGCCCGGTGTCACCATCGAGCGGGAGACGATGGTGTTCACCGTCGTAGCTGACCGGACCGTCTCGCCGGATCACTGCCCTGACGATCTCGATGTACTCGCGACTGCGAGCGAGCGGTTTCGCATAGGGCTGTCCATACCACCCCTCCACCACTTGCGGACCGGAGACTCCGAGCCCGAGGATGAATCGACCCCCGCTCAGATGGTCCATGGTCATCGCAGCCATCGCTGTAGCGGCAGGTGTCCGAGCCGCCATCTGGAGGATGCCGGTACCGAGTTTGATTCGTTCAGTCGAGCTGCCCCACCACGCCAGTGGCGTGAGGGCGTCGGAGCCGTACGCCTCGGCGGTCCATACCGAATCGAAGCCGAGTCGCTCCGCGACCTGAACGAGCTCGGCTGCACCTTCGGGTGGGCCTGCACCCCAGTATCCGATACTCAACGCCAGTTTCACCGTGCGTCCTCTCCCGAGCGGACTCTATTCCTCATCGGGGCGCCCGGAGCTCGAGACCCGCCATATGATCGGTTTCCCCGAACGGAGAACGACTTGATCCACACCAGCACGCTCCCGACCGTCGAAATCCCGCCAACGGCCATCACCCCCTACGTGCTGAGGATGGTGCCCGAGCTCGCCGACCATCCCGCAATGATCGATGGGCCGACAGGACGCACCTACACCTATTGCCAGCTCGCCGATGGCACAGCACGCGTGGCAGGTGGGCTCGCCTCTCGTGGCTTCGGACGGGGATCGACGTTGGGCGTGATGCTGCCGAACCTCCCCGAGTACTTCCTCGCCTTCCACGGTGCTGCGATGGCGGGTGGAACGGTGACCACGATCAACCCCACCTACGGACCCTCGGAGGTCCACCATCAGCTCGTCGACTCCGGAGCCGGCTCACTGATCACAATCCCGATGTTCGTCGAAACCGCGAAGGAAGCCGCCGAGGGCACCGGCGTCGAGACGATCTGGGTCGTCGGCGACGCACCGGATGGGACACTTCCATTCGCCGACCTCATGGGCGCCGAGCCACTTCGCGAACAGGCCGAGGTCGATGTGCACGGAGACGTGATGGTGCTGCCCTACTCGTCCGGGACCACGGGCCTGCCGAAGGGAGTCATGCTGACTCACTTCAACCTGGTCGCCAACATCGCCCAGACCGAGCCGGTGCTCGAGGTCAAGGCCGGGGAAGAGCGCGTGATCGCCGTGCTGCCGTTTTTCCACATCTACGGGATGCAGGTGTTGATGAACGCCGTCATCACCCGTGGCGGGACGGTGGTCACGATGCCGAGATTCGACCTCGAGGGCTTTCTCGGCCTCGTGCAGGACCAGAAGATCACCATCGCCTACCTGGTCCCGCCGATCGTGCTGGCGTTGGCGAAGCATCCGCTGGTCGACCAGTTCGACCTGTCGTCCCTCCGCCTCGTCTTCTCGGGTGCGGCGCCGCTCGGCGCGGAGGTGGCGCTGGAGGCAGCCGAACGCATCGGATGCGACGTGGTTCAGGGATACGGAATGACGGAACTGTCGCCCGTGACGCACGCGACCCCGATGGGTGAGTTCAAGCCGGGGTCGATCGGGCTCACCATCTCGAACACCGAGGTTCGGGTCGTCGATCCGGCCACCGGTGAGGACGTCGGTATCGCCGAAGATGGGGAACTGTGGATCCGGGGACCGCAAGTGATGAAGGGGTACCTCAACAATCCCGGGGCCACCGCCGCCACGATCGATGAAGAGGGTTGGCTGCACACCGGCGACATAGGGCATTCCGACGGCGACGGACATTTCTACATCGTGGATCGGCTCAAGGAGCTGATCAAATACAAGGGCTTCCAGGTTCCGCCCGCGGAGCTGGAGGCGTTGCTGTTGACACACCCTGCGGTGGCGGACGCTGCAGTGATCGGCGTGCCGGATGAGGAGGCCGGTGAGCTGCCGAAGGGCTTCGTGGTGCTGAAGCCCGGCGCCGACGCCACCGAGGACGACATCAAGTCGTTCGTGGCCGACTCCGTCGCCCGCTACAAGCAGCTTCGGATCGTCGAGTTCATCGACTCAGTCCCGAAGTCGGCGAGCGGCAAGATCCTGCGCCGAGAGCTTCGCAGCTGACGGCGCTCAGCTCGTTTCGCCCGCGGACACACCGAGTTCGGACAGCAGGCCGCGCACTCGACGCTGGATCTCGTCGCGCACCGGCCTGACCTGCTCGACCCCCTTGCCGGCCGGGTCCTCCAGCTCCCAGTCCAGGTAGCGCTTGCCTGGGTAGACCGGACAAGTGTCGCCGCAGCCCATGGTGATGACGACATCGGCGACCTCGAGATCGGCATCCGTCCAGCGGTGCGGCTGCTGTGCCGAGATGTCGATTCCGATCTCGGCCATGGCTGCCACGGCCGCCGGGTTCACCGACGCGGCAGGCTCGGAGCCTCCGGACAACACGGTCACCGAGTCACCTCCGAGCTCTCTGGCGAAACCCGCCGCCATCTGGGATCGACCTGCGTTGTGGACACACAAGAACAGGATCGATGAGCGTGTATCAGGCATGGATGTTCTTCCTCTCGATGGTCAATACTCGTGCTGCACCGACGGCCAGCAGTGATCCGAGTAGTTGCGCAAACACGAACGCCGGGACCGCCGCCAGTTCGATCCCGGTGTAGCTGTCGGTGAATGCTCGGGCGATGGTCACGACTGGATTGGCGAAGCCGGTCGAAACGGTAGCCACGATGATCGTCGTGACCCAGGCACCGACGGCAGCCGGGATCGCTGCCTCACGGCCGGTGTCGATCAGAACCAGGATCACGAGCACGAGGCCGAAGGTGGCGAACACCTCCCCGGCGAATCGGCCGACGCCACCTCGGTCGATCGACGACATGGACACGAGTTCCGAGGCATAGGTGAAATTGGCGAGCATCAACCCGGCGAAACCTCCGGCAAGCTGTGCAATCACGATCTGCGCCGCCGCTCCGGCATCGAGCTGCCGCCGAAGCACGAGCGCAAGCGTGACCGCCGGGTTGAACTGCGCACCGCTGAACGGGATGAAGACCAGGATCGCCACAGTGAGGCCCGCGCCCACGATCACGGCGTGGATGAACAGTTGTGAGGCCGAATCCGCTCCCAGCTGCTGAACGGCCCAGCCGCTCCCGACGATCACCGCGAGGAGGAAGCCGGTGCCGAGCGCCTCGGACAGAAATGTGGACCGCGAAATCACGTCCAGATCGTACGGCAACTCGATGAACAGGAGGTAACCACGATCAGCTGTCGGCGATGACTTCGACGAGGACCTGGGCCAGCGGCTTGCGGGTGATGTCGGGGACCTCGCAGTCGTCGGCGGGGTAGCCGACCGGGACCAAGACAAAAGGCCGCTCGTTCTCAGGCCGTCCGAGCAGATCGCCGAGGAACCTCATCGGCGAAGGCGTGTGTGTGAGGCTCGCGAGACCCATGCGATGCAGGGCGGAGAGGAGCATGCCCGTGGCGATGCCGACGCTCTCCTTGACGTAGTAGTTGTGGATCCGCTCACCCTGGTCGGTGAGGCCGTAGCGTTGCTCGAAGACCACGACGATCCAGGGAACGGTTTCGAGGAATGGTTTGCGCCAATCCGTGCCCAATGGCGTGAGCGCGGCCTGCCACTCCTCGTTCATCCGACCACCGAGATAGTTCTCCTGCTCTTCGGCTTCTGCAGCCTCCCGTATCCGACGCTTCAGCACGGGGTCACCGACGAGCACGAACGTCCATGGCTGTCGGTGCGCCCCCGACGGAGCGGTGGATGCGGCCTCGACGGCCAGTTCGATCAGACGCCTCGGGACAGGGCGATCCGAGAAGTCCCGGACACTCCGTCGCGCTGCGTGTTCGGCGACGATTCTCTCCCCGGCTGCCTCGGGGTCTTCCACTTCGAGGGGCCGATACGCAACGGTGTCAGGATCGGACATCTCGGTGGAATCTACCGGTTCGTGGTGACGCCGACGATCGATCCGTCGTTGCTTCCGAGCACGACCATCGAGCCCGACACGGCAGGTGTAGACGCCATGTAGTTGCCCACCTCCCCTACCCCGACGCTCCATCGCTCTTCACCCGAGTCGGCCTCCAACGCGAAGAGTGTTCCGTTTTCGGCGGTGGCAAGCACGATCTCCCCGACCAGGACCGGGGATGAATAGGCGGCATCACCGAGGTCGGCGGACCAGAGGACGTCGCCCGTGTCGAGATCGAAGGCGACGAGCTCACCTGACCCCGTCGGAACGAAGCCGGCGCCGTCGCCGACAGCAACCGCCCCATAGATGGGCGACCCGATGTCCACCATCCATTCGATCTCACCCGTCACCGACGCTGACGCGAGCATCCCGGCCGTCGACCCGACGAATACCGAACCGTCGGAGATGGCAGGCGTTGCCGCTACGCCCTCGGCGTATGTGGTCACGCCCTCGCCGGGGTCAGGAAATGGGATGGTTGCGACCGACATCGTCGTCCGGTCGACGAAGGCCAGCACGTTTGCGCGGGTCCCGATGACGATGACGCCGCCTGCCACCGCGGGCGAAGAATCTGCGCGCGCACCGAGCTCGACCGACTCGATCCGGACGCCCGAGTTCGGGTCCAGACCGACCAGTTCCTCTCCGACCGCCACCCACAGTTCCCCGTCGAACAGAATCGGGCTCGACCGGGCGAAGCCGTCGAGATCTGTCTGCCACTCGACCGTTCCTGAGCCGGAATCGTGGCGACGCACGACCCCGGCCGACGACACCGAGAAGATCGAATCGGACGACGCCACCACCGAGGCCTCGGCGTCACCGACCCGAGCGCGCCAGCGGACGGCACCGGTGGAGACCTCGAAGGCGACGAGATCACCGGATCCGTCCGGGACGAAGCCGGTATCGCCGACCAGCACCGGCGAGGCAATCACGGGATCTGTGCCATCGATGCGGTACGCCACCCCGGGAGCGTCACCGACGGCGCCCTGGGCGCGGCCGGTGCGGCCGGCATCGGATCGATAGGCTCCTGCCAACGACGTGTCGGCCTCTCGGACCTCGAACGCGATCTCCTCGGGTGCGCACGCTGCAACGAGGACGCCCACCAACACGACGGCGATCGCCTGCGATGTCCGAGTGCTCACAGCACCCGGGAAAGCAGCGGCGTCCATACTTCGGAATGGGTCGGGAACGGGGCTATCGCATGCCGAAGCTGCTCGATCGTCATCTGTCCGACGATTGCAACGGTGGCGGCGTGCACCATTTCGCCGGCCTCCGGCGAGACGAACGTCGCTCCGACGAGTCGCCTGCTCGAGGCGTCGAATACCAGCTTCGCCCAGCCGGGATGCTCGTGCCCGTGACTGTACGGGGCAGCGGTGTCCGCCAGGTCCCATTCGGAGGCCAGCACGTCGACACCTCGATCCCGGGCCTCGGCCTCGGTCAACCCGACGGCTGCGAGGTTGGGGACGGTGAACATCACTCTGGGGGTCGCGTCGGTGTCGCCACTCGCACCGCCGGACGCCGTGTCGCCCAGGAGATGCTCGGTGATGATCGCCCCGTGGTAGTTGGCGCCATGGGTGTACGGGGCCCGGCCATTCACGTCGCCGATCGCATAGAGCCAGCCCTGTGCACCTCTCACCCGGAGCCATTCGTCGGTTGCCAGCCGGCTCGGATCGATCCCGACGGAGTCCAGACCGATCGCAGACACCCTCGGGCGACGTCCGACTGCGACGAGGACGTGGTCTGCGGTCAGAGACCCGCTGTGCTCGAGCGTGACTTCGACATGATCGTCGCCGTCCTCGAACCCTCGAGCGGACTCCGAGAATCTGAACTCGATGCCGAGGCGCTCGAGAGCCTGGCGGATCCGGTTGGATCCTTCCGGCTCTTCGGCCGGGACTGCTCGCTCGGCGAGGTCGATGACCGTCACCTGCGAGCCGAGGATCGCGAACGCCTGCGCCAGCTCACATCCGATCACGCCTGCTCCGATGGCGACGAGACGCTCGGGAACCGATTGAACCGTTGTCAGGTCTGCGGCCGGCCCAACACGTGGGCCGTCGATCCCGGGGAGATCGGGCATCACTGGCTCTGCTCCGGTCGCGACGACCACCGCGAGCCGAGCCTCTACGGTCCGGCTCTCTTCGACCAACTCGACAGTCCTCTCACCGGTGATGCGGCCGTGAGATCGAGACAGCCGTACCCCCGCATCGGTGAGCGAAGCGACGTGCTCGGCGTCGGAACCTCCGGCCGTGACCCGATCTCGGAGCCTGAACACCTCGGCGGCATCGACATCAGGTGTGGAAACGCCCTGACTCTGGGCCGCCAGGTGCATCGCTTTGGCGGGAGTCAGGAGTGCCTTCGACGGAATGCATGCAGTGAATGGACACTCCCCTCCGACATCGCCGGGCTCGAGGATCAGCACCTCCATACCGGCTTCCGCCAGGCGGGGTGCCGAGGCCTCTGCGGCCGAGCCTCCCCCGACGAAGACGACATCGAACTCCGATGGGGTGGAATGGCTCATGAGAGCGAACCTACCCGCTCGCCGGTGTATGAACCGACGTCACCCCACCCCGGCGGCCGATCGTGAGCCGATCGCCTCGGGCACCAGATGTCCTCGTCTGCCGGCCTTTCGCAGGGTCAGTACGAACGCGTTGGTGTCTTCCGTCCGCTTCAGCGCGAGTGAGCCATCCTGGAGTTCGGCCAGGACCCGGCTGATCGCCAGACCGAGACCAATTGAAGACGGCATCGTCTCGATTCCATCCATCCGTTGATACGGCAGGAAGATCGAACGAGCCTTCTCCGGGGGGAGCTCCGGCCCGGAGTCGTGTACCTCGACGCGGACGTCGTCTTCGCTCTCCTTCACGATGACGAAGACCTCATCGCCTCCGTAGCGATATGCATTGGTGACGAGGTTGCGCAGGATCTGACGAACGCGTACCGGATCGGCAATGACATCGACCCGGGGAGCTTCACCATCGATCTTCGCGTGTGAGTGAGGGAGCGATCGGAGTGTCCGCTCGACCAGCCAGCCGATGTCAAATGGCTCGAAATTGATCGTGACCTCACCGACGTCCGATCTCGACCACACCAGCAGATCCTCGATGATGTGACTCATCTCGATGGCGTGGTGCTCGATCAGTTCCCGGAACTCATCGAGTTCTGCCTCCGTGTAGAACGAGGACTCGTTGCGCATTTCGTGGCTGAAGCCGAGCACCGCAGTGAGCGGTGTCCGCAGCTCGTGAGAGATCGACGCGATGAACCGGTTCTGTGATTCCAGAGTCGCTTCGACATGCTGACGTGCGACGGTCAACTCCGTGACGTCCTGCAATGCGACGTAAACGTTGGAATAGTCCGGCTGACCAATCGTGCCGGCTGCATGCCACCTCACGACGAGCTCGATCGGCTGCCCGTCGATGTCGATGTCAGAAGCGGTGTGCTCGGCGACCAGATCGCCATCGGAAACAGCCATGACGCCGGCGAGCAGCGACTCGATCGACCGGTCGTTCAGGCGGTCCGCGAGCTTCCGTGATTCGTCGCCCAGCCCGAGCCTTCGAGCCAGCTGCTGCGCGGCGGGATTCGTGTCGGTGATGGTCACCTCCGAGAGGATGGACGCCAGCTCGTGAGGATTGGCGAGCAGGTGTTCACGAACGTCGTGGACGCCCTGCGCCCTGAGTTCGGCGATTCGCGCCTCGACCCCAGAGTGATCCTCGCGATGAATGGGCACCGGCGTCGCGTCGAAGAGGGCGCGATGGCTGCGTTCCACCGAGGTGAGCTCATCTACGACACGGAGCCGCTCCGCCTGGAGCTCGTCAGGCCGAATCAACAGCCCGCGTACGTACAGGCCCCCCAGAACGGCGAGTCCAATCCCGAGCACCCAGATCAGCGTCGAGAGCTCCGAGGACCTGGGCCAACCGGCAATGGGGGCTACCGCGACGGTCCACGGAAGCGGCAGTCGATCTGCGCCGACGGAGCGAAGCACCGGCTCCTCCAGCGGTCGCTCTCCGATGATGAGCGATCGATCGTGGTCTCGCACGATGACGTCGAACCCGCTGGAGGATTCGGCGATCGTGCTGCTCTCGATCAGTTGATCCCAATCGACGATGACAGCCGCGAAGCCCCACGGTGCACCGGTGTCGTCGAAGATGGGGCGTCTGATCGCCAGCCCTCGACCGCCTTGCACGAGTTGGAACGGGCCTTCCAGGGTCGTCTCGCCCGTATCGAACGATCGTTCAAGGAGCCTCCTGCGAGTGTCATCGGCGAAGAGTTCGAGGCCAATCGCGGCCTCGTTGCCACTGATCGGGTAGACGACCTCGATCCGACTGGCAACGACGATCTGAACCGACTTGACAGCCACGGTCGACTCGACCAACGATTCGGCGTACGAGTCGAACCTCGTCTCGATCGAGGCCCAATCCCGGCCGTGCGAGGCGATGAATGCCGTGAGGCCGTCGGCGGCCGAGACGTACAGCAACAGTGTCTGTTCCAGCTCTCGAGCCTCGGACTCGGCGACCTGTGTTGCCTCCGACTCGATCGAGAGACGCGCGGACGTCGTCGCCAACTGGTCAACCAGCGTCGCAGCGGCCAGCAGGCCCACGGCAACCAGCAGCGGGATCAATGCGCGTCTCACGGTCGGTGATTCCTCATCCGACCCAACCTGTCGGCACGGGCGTGGTGCAACTAAGCGGCTCGACGACGCAGCTTCGGGAACGCTCGAGCTGTCTAGGGTTCGGTCATGGCTCGAAACGCTTACATCACCTCCTACGTCCGAACTCCGATCGGTCGCTACGGGGGCAGTCTGGCACCGGTGCGCACCGACGATCTGGCCGCAATCCCGATCCGGACGCTGATCGGACGCCATCCCGACCTGGACCCTGCATCGATCGACGACGTCATTCTCGGTGCGACGAATCAGGCGGGAGAGGACAACCGCAACGTCGCCCGGATGGCATCGTTGCTGGCGGGGCTGCCGGACACCGTGCCCGGAACCACCGTCAACCGGCTCTGTGGCTCGGGGATGCAAGCGGTGATCGACGCCGCCCGGGCGATCCGCAGCTCGGACGCCGACCTGGTCATCGCGGGTGGCGTCGAATCGATGTCCCGGGCCCCGTTCGTGGTGCCGAAGGCCGACCGCGCGTTCCCTACTCAGTCGGACATCGTGAGCACGACCCTCGGGTGGCGGCTGGTGAACCCCCGGTTGAAAGAACTGGGGCACACCGAGTCGCTCGGCATGACCGCCGAGAACGTCGCTGCCGAGTACGACGTCAGCCGAGAGGATCAGGATCTCTTCGCATTGTCGAGTCAGGAGAAGGCGGCGAAGGCGATGACAGACGGCCGACTCACAGATGAGATCGCCACGGTGTCCGTGCCTCGGAGGAAGGGACCGCCAGTCGACGTCTCCAAGGACGAGCATCCGCGCGCGGACTCGAGTATCGAGGCCCTCACCCGGCTGAGGCCGGCCTTCGCCGACGGCGGGACGGTCACCGCCGGCAACGCCTCCGGCATCAACGACGGCGCCGCAGCCCTGCTGATCGCCTCCGACGCAGCAATCGAGGAGCACGGTCTGAAGCCCATCGCCCGCATCGTGAGCTCAGCGGTGGCGGGTGTGGCTCCCCGCATCATGGGTGTCGGCCCGATCCCGGCGGTCCAGAAGCTGGAGTCGCGGACCGGCGTGGCGATCGGTGCTGTCGATGTCGTGGAGTTGAACGAAGCCTTCGCCTCCCAGGCACTGGCCTGTCTGCGGGCCTTCGGGCTCACCGACGACGCCGAGCATGTCAACCCGAACGGGGGCGCAATCGCACTTGGTCACCCGACCGGGATGAGCGGAGCCCGGATCACCGGAACGGCGGCTCTCGAGATGGCTCGCCGCAACGGTTCCAACGCCATCGCCACGATGTGCATCGGCGTCGGCCAGGGCATCGCCGTCCTGCTCGAACAGCCGTAGCGCCCAGTTCCACGTCTCTCGTCAGGGCATCGGTGAAGCCGCTTCGATATCGGTGACGTGGCGGTCCTCGAGGCACCCACCAGCAGGCGGTTGCCGAACGGTTCGACGGTTCAGCAACCGCCTGACGGTTTTCAGGCCGGTTTCGCCATCGCGAGCGCCTGCTCGCGTGTGACATCCATCCCGTGGACCGCTCCGGCATGGTCCTTCACCTTGTCGAAGATCTCATCGTCTGACTCGCCGACGAGGCTGACACCACATTCACAATCGACCTTCTTGGCCATCGGGCACCTCCTATCGTCTGTCCCGTGATAGGACAGTACGCGTCGAGGATTGGTGGCGGCTTGGGAACGGTTTGGCCATGAATTCGATTCGCCTCTATCTCACGGGTGAGCCGACCATCGAGACTCCGACAGCCGTGGTACGGCCGGCCGATCTCGCCGGGCGTCAGGGACGTCTGGTCTTCGCTCTGCTGGCATGGCGACACCTGAGCCCTGTGCCCCGCGGGGAGGTGGCGGGGGTGCTCTGGCCGGCCGACCCTCCCGGGTCGTGGGAGACGACTCTGTCAGCCGTGGTCAGCAACCTCCGCAAGGGCCTGGGGTCAGGCGTCGGGATCGAGCATGCCGTCGGCTGCTATCGGCTCGAGGTGCCACCCGACGTGTGGATCGACGTCGAAGCGGCCTACGGCGCCGTTCACGAAGCTGAAGGCGCGATCAGGAAAGGCGAGATGGGCCCGGTGTACGCCTGGTCGGGCGTGGCGACCGCGATCACCCGCAGAGCGTTTCTCGCAGGTGAAGACGGCGCATGGGTAGATGCGCGCCGTCGCGAGCTGGCTGCACTGCGGATCCGGGCACTCGAGGCTGCCATCGAGTTCTGCGTCTGGAACGGCGAGCGGGGACCGGCAACCCGGTATGCAGAGTCGCTGATCGAGATGGACCCGCTGCGTGAGTCGTCGTACCGCAGGCTCATGTCGGCGGCAGCGGCAGCGGGTGACCGATCGGCGGCGGCCAGGGCGTACGAACGCTGTCGCACGGTGCTCGCCGACGAGCTCGGGATCTTCCCCCACCCCGACACCGAGGCTCTCTACGACGACATCCTCCGTGCCTGACGCGAAGCGAACGGAAGATCGACGGTTGTGCCCGCCTACCTCAATAGCTGGGCAAGCCCGGGCTCACCCACGTCCGAAGGTTCGATCAGACGATATCCACTTAGCCGTCAGCCGGCGGCGAGCTTCTCCATCGCAGCCCTGATCAACGTCTCGGCCTCGGCAGCGATCGGAGCGATGTCCTCCTCACCGGTCACCTGCGACATCAGCCCCGGGTCCATCGCCTCCACCAGCACCCCATGGTCCGCCTTTCGCACCACGACGTTGCACGGCAACAAGGAGCCGATGCGACGTTGCACGTCGAGCGCCCGGCCCGCCAGGTTCGGGTTGCAGGCGCCGATGATCACGTAAGGCTCGATCTTCTTGCCGATCTTCGCTTCGAGCGTCGCGCGAACGTCGATCTCGGTCAACGTACCGAATCCTTGCTCCGCCAACGCAGCCTTCACCACGGGCAGCGCCTCTTCGAACGCCATGTCCAAGGTGACCGCAGGTTCCAGAATCATGAGACTCCTCTCTTCATCCCGAACGCTACACCCCCGGTCGGTGCGCTCGGTCGGAGCCCGCGTGTTGGTCGATCAGGCGGGCCAACCAGATGTCTATTTGAACTGGCGGACACGGTTCCGCCTTTCGATGCCTCAACGCCCCCATCGAACACTCCCAGGTCCGCTCGGATTCTGTCCAACCTTCGGTCTGACGACGGTTGCATTGGACGGTGGTACAGCCGTAACGTCTCGCTGTGCCTCGAATGCCCTCACCTGCCGTAGTCCGGCCGAGAACCGGATCGCACGTGTCGGCCCGATGACGACCATCTGGCACCTCGCTGCGTTTCTGTTTGGGCTGGCCATCGTCGCCGCGACGGTCATGTCGGCGGTCCGGACGATCGTCCTCCCACACGGGAGATCGGCAAACCTGACCCGATTCCTCTTCGTGACCGTTCGCAGTGTGCTCTCAGTTCGCAGGTTCTTGCCCGTGTCCGATGGCAGCCACCACGAACTGCAGTCGCTCTACGCTCCACTCACGCTCGTGATGCTCCCGCTCGTCTGGATCACCACATCGCTGGCGGGCTTCACTCTGATCTTCTGGTCGCTGGGGATCGATGACGTCACGACCGCCTTCAAGTACGCAGGCTCGGCGATGTTGACGATCGGCTTCGCCGACACCGACCAGCTATCGCTTCTGATCGCCACGTTCACCGCTGCGGGGCTCACGATCTCGCTCTTTGCGCTGCTCCTCGTGACGTACCTTCCAACCATGTATCAGGCGTATTCCTCCCGGGAGACGGCGTTGGCAGCGCTGGAGACGTTCGCCGGTGAGCCGGCCGACCCCGGCGCTCTCATCATCCGCCATCACCGGATCGGAGCGCTCGACCGCCTCGACCAGCTGTGGACCGAGTGGCAAGGACACTTCTTCGAGTTGCGCGAGACTCACACGGCACTTCCTGCCGTTGCCCTCTTCCGGTCCTCGACGCCAGAGCGTCACTGGGTGCGGTCGGCCGAGGCACTCTTGGACGCTGCGTCCCTGTGGAATTCGGCTTGCATCCCGGACGAGGATCCCGAAGCCAGTCTCTGCATCCGCGCCGGGTCCCTGGCCTTGGCGGACATCGCCAGATTCTTCCGGATCGACGTCCCGCACAAGTACACGAAAGGGGACCCGATCTCCGTCGATCGCAAGCACTTCGACCATCTGATCGAACGACTCCAACGCGCCGGTGTACCCCTCGTGGCAGATCTCGACGCAGCGTGGGAGGATTGGGCCGGCTGGCGCGTGAACTACGACTCGGCGGTGATTGCGCTGTCGAACGTGACATCCGCTCCCGCCAACGGCCGAGATCGGGACTGAAGCGCTCCCTTCATCCGGCTGCGCCGGCCGGATGTGGACCCCAGACCACCAAGGGCTCGTCAAGCCGGGCCCGCGCCGATCAATCACCCTCGGAAGCTGACCTTCGGCACTTGGAAAGAGGTCTTCAACGATCGACGCTCGGGAACATGGGGCGGCTCGTTGCGACGACTGTTGCAGTCGCGGTCGGCTTGTCGTCGTGTGCGACCCCGGCAGCCGACCCGATGGCCGGCGCCCTTTGGGCCGCAGAGGCCGAGGTCGTGGCCTCGCTCCTCGAAGCCGCCTACGACACCGGAGACCCCTACGAGATGGCTCGGTTCTTCACCGCCGGCGGCACGCTCGATCTGACCGCATGGGGACTTGGACTGGCGACAACTCCAAGCGAGGTGGTGAGCATGATGGAAGAAGACGCGCTTCCCACGGGGTGCGATGTCGACCTCCAGCACCTGTTCGTCGGACTCGATGGGGCGGCGATCTGGTGGTACTCGTATGACGAGAACGTGACCCGCGACTGGATCCAGACCTACACATTCGGTGACCACAGCCGGGCTGCATCTCGTGCGTTCCGACCTCTGGGCGCTCCGCATCGACCGCCGGCGCTCGAGGAGCACACGGTGCTGACATTGATCGACCGGTACCTCGAGGCCTGGAACGGAGGGGATCCGGCTGCACTCGAGGACGTCTACTCCACCAGCGCGGTGGTCATCGATGACATTCGCCGGACCGTGTGGCGCGGGCTCGACGAGATCACGAACCGCATCGGCGATGACGCACCCGTCCAACTCGGTCCATGGCCGAGTGTGTTCACGTACCGCTCCGGCGCACAGGTGGAGGCCATCGTGGTGCTCCAAACCGACGGGGCGTGCCCGATGCTCGAGGCGAGCCGATGGTCGCTCGACGGCGACCACATCGCCTTCGAGTCGACGTACATCCACGTCCCCTCCGCTCGTCGATGCCTGAACGACCTCGAAGACGGGTGGTGGGCGACGTTCGAGCTCGGCCCGTCACTCGACGAGAACGTGACCGGGATCCTCGACAGTGGCGGGCTGCGAGTCGACCTCGTCAACGCCAGCGCTTCACAGATGGCCTTCGCAAGATGGATGGTGGATCGTTTCCGGAGCGCCGGGCTCGGTGTGCCCGAGGTGCGGGCGATCTGGTTCCCACCATCACCGGATTGCCATGGTCGGGCGGGTCTTGCAATCGAGTCAGATGAGCGGTACCGCGGACTCCACACCATTCGCGTCTGCACCGATCGGATCGCCGATGACGAGACCTTGTCGGGGTGGGCGCCGTCCGCCATCGCATACGGGCTCCATGAGATCGCCCACGTATGGATGCTCGATCATCTCGATGATTCGATCAGAACCGAGTTCCTCGACCGCTCCGGCCTCGAGATATGGCGCGGAAGCGAAGCCGACTGGCATGAGCGCGGCGTCGAGCACGCCGCCTTCACGATCGCATGGGGACTCACCGGTACCGAGGACGCCACGTATCCGATCCGTCCTACACCTGACTGCGATGAGCTCGCCGAGCGATTCGAGCTGTTGACGGGGCACGCGCCGATCACTCGCTGCATCGAGATCGAGGGGTCGGAATGACCGGCCTCGGCCGCATGCTCGCGATGTTCCTCACCATCTCCGTCGGTATTCCGGCCTGCTCGGGTTCGGCGGGCGAGGCATCGAGGTCGCCGCTTGCGATCGAACTGCAGATCGGGGGTGGCCAGCGGTGGTCGGCATCCGGGGAATCGATAAGGGCCGAGGTGTTGTGTGAGGAGGGATTTCATCGTTGGGTCGGCTACCGGGCGCACGGAGGCTCACCGATCGAGTACGGCGAGGCGGCAGCGATGAAGCGAGTGGAGCCCGACTCGGTGCTTCTCGAAACCCAGCTCGGATGCTCGGACGGGACAGGCTGGATCTCGATCGCATGGGAACCCGATCACGACGAGAACTGGATCATCGTTGGCGGCTCCGGGGCGTATGCCGGGTCGAGTGGCGGCGGTCTGTTGACGCGTGGGACCGGAGATGCCGGCGGATCATCGGTGACCTTGACAGGCGACATCGCTCGGGGCTGACGTCCGACGACCTCCTAGATGCGCCCGTCCCGGATTCCCCGTTTCACCGTGTCAGCGCGGTCTCGGACCTCGTCGATGTCCGACAGGCGGTCGAGGTTCGCCAGTGGGCGACCCATTCGATGACTCGATTCGAGCCGGGCCCGATGCCGGTCGAGGAAGTCCCAGTACAGCGTCGTGAACGGGCACGCGTCTTCTCCGACGCGATTCTTCGGGTTGTATCGGCAGTCCGAGCAGTAGTCGCTCATCCGGTTGATGTAAGCGCCACCTGAGACATAGGGCTTGGTCGCCATCCGGCCCCCATCGGCCCACAAGGCCATTCCCATCACGTTGGGGACCATCACCCACTCCGCGCCGTCGATGTACTGATCCAGCATCCAGTCCATCAGCCTGCGGGGGTGGATTCCATAGAGGTTCGCGAAGTTGGACAACACCATGAGACGAGGGATGTGGTGGACCCACGCCCGTTCCCGGAGGCCGTCGAGAGTGTCGGCGAGGCACGCCATGTCCGTGGTGGCCTCGCCGGTGAACGCGGGCGGGACATGGCGCCGATGATCCAGGACGTTCGAGTCGATGTGGTCGGGCCAGAGCCAATAGAGCCCCCATACGTACTCGCGCCAGCCGACGACCTGGCGGATGAAGCCTTCGGCGGAGTTGATCGGGACGTCTCCGTGACGGAAGGCCTCCTCGACGCGATCGCACACTTCATCAGGCATGAGCAAGCCGAGGTTGAGATAGGGACTGAGGACCGAGTGCGCGAGGTTCCATGATCCCGAAGTCATGGCGTCCTCGTAGGGACCGAAACGACCCAGCTCGTACTTCACGAAGTGATCGAGCCGCGCGAGTGCGGCCCGCCGGCTCGTCGCCCAGATTCCGATCGGCTGCTCACCATGGGTCTCGGGCAAGGATTCGAGGACTTCGTGATCGAGATCGTCCAGCTCGGAGGTCGGCGGGGTCGTGAAGATCGACGGATCGTCTGGCGGTGGTTGCCGGTTCTCTGCGTCGAAGTTCCAACGGCCCCCGACCGGCTCACCTTTGCCGTCCATCAGGTATCCCAGCCGGTCACGGGTCCAGCGGTAGAAGGTCTCCATCTTCATGGACTTGCGGCCCTCGGCCCACGCCTCGAACTCAGAGTGGTGGCAGAGAAACTGGTTGGACCGGACCTGTGTGATGCCGAGGTCCTCGCACAAGCGTCGGGCAGCGCGGGAGTTCGGCTCGGTGGCGATGATCTCGTCGGGCTCGTGCTCATTGCGGTGTGCATCGATCCCGGCCCGAATGGTGTCGGCACGGCGATGATCCACCTCGAATCCGACCTGCTCGAGCTCGGCGGCGAACCTGCGCATCGCTGCGACCACGAAATGATTGCGCTGGACGTGACGGCTTCGATTCAGGAGCCCCGCGCTCTCGACCAGGAGCACCCTCGTCGAGTCGGGGTCGGCGTCGGCGAGGGCACCGATTCTTCGGTTGAGTTGGTCACCGAACACGACAACAGTCTGCACGCAGCTCTGGTTCCCGTTCCACGGCATTTCAAACAGCCTGTTCCGTACCCGGACTCTGGACTCATTCGTTGCTGACCTGCGACCCTGGCGCTTTCCACCTGAGCATGATCGACTCCGTCCAGGGGTCGTCGGCTGCTTGAATCGAGTTCGACCAGGAGGCATCGATGCGCAACCGAATGAGAGCTCTCCGACGCGTCGATCGCCCGTTTCTCGGGCCGGACGGCTGAATGGCAACCAGCCTCTACATCGCTTCCCTGGAACCGAGGGCCGGCAAGTCCGTGGTCGCGCTCGGCTTGATGGAGCTCCTGAGCGCCCGAATCGAGCGACTCGCCTATTTTCGGCCGGTCGTGCCAGACCTATCGGACGTTCGGAGCGAACTCATTCGGGCGCGATTCCCCGGCGCCGAGGTCGCCCACGCCTACACCGTCGAGGAGGTCGAGGTGCTGCTCGCCGACGGCCGCAACGAGGACGTCTATCGCGGGGTCCTCGAGAGGTTCCGTTCGCTGACCCGAGCAGCCGACTTCGTGCTGTGTGACGGCACCGACTACACGGGGGTCTCGGCGACCTACGAGTTCAGCTTCAATGCCGAGCTCGCCAACCATCTCGGCGCACCGGTGGTGATCCTCATCAACGGCCACGGGCGAGAGGCGGAAGACGTCGTTGAGAGCGCAAAGGTCGCCCGCGAGTCCCTCATGCGCGAGGGCTGCACACTGGCCGCGACGATCGTCAACCGGGTCGAGGCCGGCGACATCGACGCCATCTCGGCCGCTCTCGGCACGGTGCGGGGTCACGAACCCGAGTTCACGATCCCCGAGACGTCGCTGCTGGGAATGCCGACGTTTGCCGAAGTGGTCGAAGCGCTCGATGCGATCCCCGTGATCCCATCGGGCGAGGCCGAGCAGAACCGCGAGATCACGGCCTACAAGATCGCCGCCATGTCTCTTCCGAACTTCCTCGACCACGTGGGCGACGGCTATCTCGTGATGGTGCCGGGTGACCGATCGGATCTGATCGTCGGCGCGGTGGCAAGCCGGATGTCCAACACCTACGCGAACCTCGCCGGCCTCATCCTCACCGGCGGGTTGGAACCGGCGCACGAGGTGCTGCACCTCATCGAAGGCATCGAAGAGGCTCGCCTGCCGATCTATGCCGTCGACACCGACACCTTCCAGACCGCCCAGGATGTCGCTGCGGTGACCGCAGTGATGCGGCCGTCGAGTGAGCGCAAGATCTCGGCCGCACTGGGCCTCTTCGAACGGCATGTCGACGCCGAACTCCTCGCAAAACAGATCGACATCACCAGATCCGATCGAGTCACGCCTCTCATGTTCGAATACGACCTGATCGAACGGGCGAGAGCAGCGGACAAGCACATCGTCCTGCCCGAAGGCACCGACGACCGCATCCTCGACGCCGCCGAGATCCTCATCCGACGGGACGTCGTGAAGCTGACGTTGCTCGGGGAAGTCGACCGCGTCGCTCCCAGGATCGCCGAGCGCGGCCTGCCTCCGGGATCGGTGAAGATCATCGACCCGGCGACGTCTTCGCTCCGGGATCCACTGGCGCACCGCTACCAGGAGTTGCGATCTCACCGGGGCATCGCGTTGGAGAACGCTCTCGATGTGATGCTCGACGTCAACCAGTTCGGCACGATGATGGTCGAGACCGGACTCGTCGATGGGATGGTGTCCGGAGCCGCCCACACGACCCAGGCCACGGTGCGCCCCGCTCTCCAGGTGATCAAGACGCGGCCGGGTGTGAGCATCGTCTCCTCGGTGTTCCTGATGCTGTTGGCCGACCGGGTGCTCGTGTACGGCGACTGCGCCGTGAACCCGAATCCCAACGCCGAGCAACTCGCCGACATCGCCATCAGTTCGGCGGAGACGGCCGAGCGTTTCGGGATCGATCCGGTGGTTGCCATGCTGTCGTACTCGACCGGTGAATCCGGAACGGGGGAAGACGTGCAACGCGTTCGGGAGGCGACCGGGCTCGCCAGGGAACGCCGACCCGACCTTCGAATCGATGGGCCGATCCAGTACGACGCCGCCATCGACGCCTCCGTCGGAAGCAAGAAGCTGCCCGAGTCGAGCGTGGCCGGGCAGGCGACCGTGTTCATCTTCCCCGACCTCAACACGGGCAACAACACCTACAAGGCCGTCCAGCGCTCGGCCGGCGCCATCGCCGTCGGCCCGGTTCTGCAGGGCCTCAACAAACCGGTCAATGACCTGTCGCGAGGATGCGAGGTGGCCGACATCGTCAACACCGTTGCGATCACAGCGATCCAGGCGGAGGAAAGCTGACGTGCGGACCCTGGTACTCAACTGTGGCAGCTCATCGATCAAGTACCGGCTCTTCGACGGGGAGCGAAGCGTGACAAAGGGCATCGTGGAGCGAATCGGTCAGGATGACGGCGACGTCACCGACCACCGGATCGGGCTCGAACGCGTCATGCGGGAGCTGGACCCGCACCTCGCCGATGGCGGCCTGGACGCAATCGGGCACCGAGTCGTTCACGGCGGCGAGGAGTTCGTCGAGCCCACACGGATCGACGCCGACGTCATCGAGCGAATTCGCGCCCAGATCCCGCTCGCCCCGCTCCACAACCCCGCCAATCTGCTTGGCGTCGAGGTGTCGGTCGAGCTCGAACCCGATCTGCCGCAGGTCGCAGTGTTCGACACCGCCTTCCACCGCACGCTTCCACCCCACGCCTACCGATACGCCGTGCCAGAGGAGATGTACCGCGAGCACGGCGTGAGACGCTATGGCTTCCACGGGACGTCACATGGCCACGTCGCTCAGCTCGCGGCCGAACACCTCGGTGAGTCGTTGGACGACCTGAACCTGATCACATTCCACCTCGGGAACGGGGCGAGCGCCACCGCGATCGAACGGGGACGTAGCGTCGACACGTCGATGGGCCTGTCGCCGCTCGAAGGCCTCGTGATGGGGAGCCGGTCCGGCGACATCGACCCGGCGATCGTCTTCCACCTGGAACGCTCTGCAGGACTCACCATCGACGAGGTCGAATCCATGTTGAATCGCCGAAGCGGCATGCTCGGGCTGTGCGGGGACATGGACCTGCGTGAGGTGGAGCGACGCGCCGAGGATGGTGACGCTTCAGCCCGGCTCGCCCTCGACGTGTACGGATATCGCATCAAGAAATACTTGGGTGCCTATTTCGCAGCGCTGGGATCCGTCGATGCGATCGTGTTCACCGGCGGTGTCGGCGAGAACCAACCCGACATCAGGCGGAGAGCGGTCGACGGTCTCGAGCGGCTCGGCATCGATCTCGACGACGAACTCAATCGGCGGGCCGACCCGAGCGACGGCCCGTCCGTCATCCACTCCACCTCGAGCAGCGTGTCGGTACTGGTGATCGCGACGAACGAAGAACTCGAGATCGTCCGGCAGGTTCGACACGTCGTCGGGGCGAGCTGACGGTCGTCTCATCAGCCGGCGCCGATCACCCGATCGATCGACGCCTTCCAATCCGCCGGCGCGGCCACGTTGAGCAGAACCCGATCCCGTGCGCCGGCTGGCGCACCGGACACGAGAAAGCGGGCGAATCGACTCCACCTCGCCCCGGTGAAGCGAACCTCGACGAACTGTGACGAATCGCCAGTGAGCCGCGAAGCGGTCAGGCCTGCGGACGCGATCCTGAGATGAGCGACTCCCGAAAGCCTTCCTCTCACGGTGAGACCTTCGGCCGACAGATCGAGCCTCGCCAACGACATCCCTGCCTTCACGTCCGCGACCGACCCCTTGCCCGTGAGCGCTCGGGTGTGCGACTTCTCGATGTCGAATGGGAAGAGCACGAGCGGCCAGAACCAATGAGTCTCAGTCAGGATCGGCTCGCTCTCCATGGTTGGAGACTACGGATCGATCCGGCACAGGAGGCCGAACATGACGATCGGCCCTGTGACTCGACACCCGTTTGGACCCACGCTCGCCTCAGGGACCACATGGGCGAAACGGAACGCATCACCACAGACCTCGATGACCACATACCCGTCGCGCTCGAGGTCTCGAATCTACGCAAGACGTATGCGGATCTGGTCGCCGTCGACGGGATCAGCTTCACTGTGCGCCGGGGCGAGATCTTCGGCCTGCTGGGCCCGAACGGCGCCGGCAAGACCACCACGCTCGAATGCCTCGAGGGACTCCGCCGGGCAGACGCCGGAAGGCTCGACGTGCTCGGCGTCGATCCCACCAACGACCCGAGCCGGCTGAACAAGCTGATCGGCGTGCAGCTCCAGGCTTCCGGCCTCCCGTCGACCATGTCATGCGCCGACGCCATGCGGTTCTTCTGCTCGTATCACGGTGTGGAGCCGAGATGGGACCTCCTGGAGGCATTCGGCTTGCTCGAGCACGAGGCCAACAGATACGACGAGCTGTCCACCGGACTGCAGCGCCGCCTTGCGCTGACGCTGGCGATCGCCCACGAGCCGCAGGTGCTCATCCTCGACGAGCCGACGGCCGGTCTCGACGTGGCCTCTCGCACAGAGCTCCACCGGGTCGTTCGAGAGCTCAGCGACCAGGGCACGACGGTCCTGCTCGCCACCCACGACATGGCAGAGGCTGAGCGCATGACCGATCGAGTCGCCATCATGCTCCGCGGCCAGATCGTCGCCACCGGAAGCCCGCGGGATCTCACCGCAACCGCCGACGGCCTGACCAAGGTCTCGGTGCGGAGCGAACGCAACACTCTGTTCGACGACCTCGACCTGCCGGCCGTCGTTCAGCACTCCGCCTCCGACGGCTATGCGGTGGTCTTCACCGCCGACATCGCTGCGACCGTCACATCGATTATCGACGCACTGGACGCCGCCGGCGATCCCCTGATCGATCTCCGGGTGGAGCGGCCATCCCTGGAAGAACGGTTCCTCGAGCTCACGAGCGTCCCATGACAGCATTCGTCAACCACCTCGGCTTCGAGTTCAGGAGCGGCCTCAAGAGCGCAACGTCGATGCTGATGTTCTATCTGTTCCCGATCGGGTTCTATGCCTTGATGGGCCTGGTGATGGTGGAGATCAACCCCGACTTCGCCGAACTGCTCATCCCGTCGATGGTCCTGGTGACGCTGATGGCCGGGACGCTGCTCGGGCTTCCTGCCCAATTCGTGGAGGCACGCGAAGCGGGGATCTATCGAAGCTTCAAGGTGAACGGCGTCCCGGCAACTTCGATCGTCGCCATCCCCGTGGTGGCGAGCGCCTTCCACGGTGTCATCGGTTCTGCCTTCATCGCTTCCACCGCAGGAGCATTCTTCGGGGCGGTTGTCCCGGTCGATTGGATGGCCTTCTCGCTGCTCACCGTGTTGAGCGCGTTCGTGTTCGGGGCCCTGGCCGCACTCATCGGCGTCGTGTCGACCAGCGGTCGAGCCACCGTGCTGTGGTCTCAGTTGGTCTTCTTGCCATCGATGCTCATCGGCGGTCTCATGCTGGATCTCGAACTCATCCCCGAAGGGATGCGTTGGTTCTCGAAGCTCCTGCCCACTACCTACGCCATGCAGGCATACCGTGGGCTGGCCTTCGACTCGTCGACGGTGATCGACGGCCCGATGTCGGCAGGCGTGCTCGCCGCCGGCGGCGGCCTGGCCGCCGGCCTCGCCGTGGCGTTGTTCAGCTGGGACCGCAAGAACGCCACCCAGAGGTTCCACCCCGCTTGGGCAGTCGTGGCGATCCTCCCGTATCTCGCCGGGGCGTTCCTGACCTGAGAGTCGCCGCGCCGTCGCCGATGATCTCCGCTCTGACAGCAACGCCGGGCACATTGCACGGCAATTGGCACCAACACCCGGACCACCGGTGGGCGGGTTCCGTCCGTGCAACATCGGGAGGCTCTTGAGGTTTCTCTAACCATCTTCGAACCGACCCCTAAGCAATGTCGAGGCACGATGATCGCATGTCCGTTTCTTGGTGCCCAGACAAGCCCCGTCGGCAATCTGCCCTTCGTTACACAAGCCCGCATGCCCGTAGGTCGTGGCCACGAGGCGGGAACGTTCGCGCAAGTACCACCACCCTCGCAAGAGGAAGTCGGCTGAGGCTTCTCGTCTCCAAGATGTCGATGGCGGCGCTCGCCTTTCTCCTCATCGCCCTGAGCCCCGGGATCGCCGGTGCGCTGGCGGGGGCACCGGTCACCATCAGCATCGGGGCCACTCTCGATCCGAGCTCGGTCACGATCGAGCCCGGTACCAGCGTCACCTGGGTGAACGCCGATTCCGAGCGCCATCGGATGGCGTCACAGTCCGGACCCGAGCGATTCGACTCCGGCAACCTGGACCCCGGCCAGTCCTTCACGATGACCTTCGACCTCGAAGGCTCCTACTCCTACCTCGACGACCGCAACGACGAGAACAGCGCATACTTCGGGACGATCATCGTCTCGTCCGGCGCACCCTCCACACCGCCGCCTGGCGGTGGTGGCGGTGGAGGGCCGATGACCATCGATGTCGGCGATCGCATCTATCGACCCGCCTCGGTCACGGTCAGCCCCGGCACGACGATCACCTGGAGAAACATCGACGACCGACCCCACACGGTCACCGATCGGGCCGACTCGTTCGACTCAGGCATCTTCGACACCGGCGGCACCTATAACCGAACGTTCGACACCCCGGGGACGTTCCAGTACTTCTGCACACTGCATCCGGACATGGTGGGGACTGTCTCGGTCACGGACGCAGACGGTGGTGCGCCACCGCCCCCCGATTCGACGCCTCCACCGACCACGACGCCGCCACCACCGCCACCGCCGCCCGCCACGCCGGGTTCGGTGACGATCTTCGACAATGGCTACACCCCGGCGGCGTTGTCCATTGCCGAAGGAAGCACCGTCACGTGGACGAACACGGGAGCCGCTCCTCACACGGCTACGGACCGGAGCGGACGATTCGACTCCGGCTTTCTCATGACCGGTGACAGCTTCAGCCAGACGTTCACCGCGGCGGGCACCTACGAGTACTTCTGCACGATCCATCCCGAGATGGTCGCGACCGTCACGGTCACAGGATCCGGAGGGGAACCTCCACCACCACCACCGCCGCCACCGCCACCGCCTCCGCCGCCAACCACAGATCCGGCGCCGCCACCTCCAGTGACGGTGTCTCCGGCGTCAGGAGGGATCGAGATAGTCGACAACGCCTTCCGCCCAGCGACACGGCAGGTCTCGGTCGGAACGACACTTGCATGGACCAACACCGGAGCACTCCCGCACACCGTGACAGATAGGGCGGCTCGGTTCGACTCGGGACTGCTCATGAGCGGCGACACCTATCGACGCACGTTCGACAGCGCAGGGACCTTTGAGTACTACTGCACGCTCCATCCCGAGATGGTCGGCACGATCGTTGTCAGCACCGGTGATGGCGCCGCACCGCCCCCTCCGCCTCCGGCCGCGCCCACGCCTCCTGCGCCAACCGGATCCTCAGCATCCCCGACCGGCTCGGCGGAAGCGACCGGGAGCGGCGACGTGCAGGTCGTCGACAACGCCTACCTCCCGGAAACGATCACCGTCGCGAGGGGTTCGACACTCACGTTTGCGAACACCGGAGCACTCCCCCACACGGTCACGGATCGGGCAGGTGCGTTCGATTCAGGGATCGTGATGCCCGGCGACTCCTACCGTCGTTCGTTCGGGTCGGCGGGAACTTTCGAGTACTACTGCACGATCCATCCAGAGATGACCGGAACGGTCGTCGTCACGGCGTCCGGCACACCGGTCGGAAGCGCTTCCAACGGAGGCGACGGGCTCGTCGACGAGACGGTCGAAGAATCCACCACGACGACTTCGCTTGCCGAGTCGGAGCCGGCGGATGCCAGACCGGCCCGGGCTTCGATCGACGTCATCGACAACGACTTCGACCCGGATCCCCTCAGGATCTCCGTCGGCGGCACCGTCGAATGGTCGAACGTCGGCGATCTCCCGCACACCGTCACCGCCGATGAATTCGACTCGGGCATCATGAGCCCGGGAGACGCCTTCGAGTGGACCTTCGAGGAGGAGGGCAGGTACGAATACGTGTGCACGCTCCATCCGGGCATGGCGGGCACCATCATCGTCGAGGCTGCCGCCGCCGAGGTGGAAACGGCACTCGGTCTGACAGGCGACGACGTCGCTGCATCGGGAAGCAGCGAATCTGCGTCCCCGGGCAACTCCGTCGCCTTCGCAGTGTTCATGGCCGCCGGGCTCGCCGTGGCGGGAGTGGGGATGGCGGTCGGCGTCGGTCGCTTCACCAGGGCCATCGACAACGGCACAATCGGGTGAGAGCCATGGCCAGGCTCCTCGGAAGGCTGATCGGGCTCATGGCCTGCCTGATCGTGGTCGCAGCGTGCTCGAGCGAGACGAGCCCGTTTCCCGATGGCAGCTTTGCAGTGGTTGCCAACGCCGACATCGGAACCGGAGCGTCGCGAATTCAGGTCGGTGTCGTCGGTCCGGACGGCGATCGGCTGGGCGGGCCCGATGTTCCGGTGTCGCTACGGATTGCGCCCGGCGACGGCGGCGAGGTGGTCGCATACGACGCCGAGTGGATCTGGCTGATCCAGGACATCGTGGGCCTCTACAAGACCGAAGCGGTCTTCGATGCCCCGGGAGTCTGGACGGTGTCGGTTGCGCCGGGGAGCGGTTCCGCCCTGCCGGCTACAGGCTTTCAGGTGCTCGATCCGACGTTCGCACCGGACGTGGGCGACGCCGCTCCGATCGCCCCGATCGACACCTTGGCCACCAAACCCTTGGATCATCTGACGACCGACCCGAATCCCGACACCGACTTCTATCAGCTCACGCTGGAGGAGGCGTTCAGCTCGGGGCGGGAGTCGGTGGTGGTTTTCTCGACTCCGGCGTTCTGCAGAACGGCGACCTGCGGGCCGACGCTCGACATCGTCAAGGATGTCAAACCGGAGTATCCCGACGTCAACTTCGTCCACGTCGAGGTCTACACCGATATGCAGAGCCCTGATTTTGCCCCGACGCCGGAGTTTCTCGCGCCTGCGCTCGGTCCGGAGTTCTGGAACCTCCCGACCGAGCCCTGGGTGTTCGTTGTCGACGCGAATGGGGTCGTCACCGCCCGGTTCGAGGGAACGGCGACAGCCGAGGATCTCCGTACCAGCCTCGGCTGACCGTCGAGAGCGACGCCCGTCCCCGAACAGCGGGAGCCGGCTAGTTGCGGCTGTCGCACCAGGCGGCGACCACGGCCCGGACGTCGTCGGCGGCGGTAGCCACGTCGTCGAGATCGGCGAACGTCATGTACCGGGCGGTCTCCCCTCCCCCGGTGAGCCGAGGGTGATCACCGGGGAGCGAGGCGCCGGTGTGGAGCATCAGGCTGGCGTGTTTCTTCGAGTTGGGGTTGAAGCTCGCCATATTGCCCTCGTACATGAACGTCGGCGACTTCCACTTGATCGTTTCCGTGATCCGTTCGTCTTCGAGGATGATCTCCCTGACGGCCAACACGACGTCCTTCATCGGGTTGTCGTACTCCGCGAACCAGGCGTCGACTTCTGCGCTGTGCCTCATGAAGAGACCGTATCGCGCCGACGCGGCTGATGGCGGCGAAACATCGCTCTAGCCTCCGGCAGATGGATGTACATCCCGCCCTCGCTCCGTTGATGTTCCTCACGGGAACCTGGGTCGGGAGCGGTCGTGGCGACTACCCGACGATCCAGGCCTTCGCCTACGACGAGGAGATCTCGATCGTCCCGTTGGGCGCCAAGCCGATGCTCAGGTACTCACAGTCGACATGGAGGGCCGGTACGAAAGAACCGCTCCACACCGAGTTCGGCTACTTCCGACCGGCGGGTACCGACGCAGCCGAGCTCGTGATCGCACAGCCCACCGGGATCACGGAGATCCACACCGGAGGAATCGACGGCCGAGGTGTGGTCTTCCGCTCAGTGTCGGTCGAACGGGCTCCGACCGCCAGGGAGGTCGCCACGGTGGAACGCCGGATCGCAGTGGATGGGGATCGCCTCACCTACGAGCTGTTGATGGGAGCGGTGGGCCAACCCCACCAGCTCCATCTGGAGGCGACGCTGCACCGCTCGTAGAGATCAGCTCGGGTCGGTGACCTGGCCGAGGAAGAGCATTTCGCCGGTCGAGCCGTGCTCGATCCAGAACAGGAACGGGCGGTCGGCGGTGAAGGTCGCAGGCTGGGGTGCGGACTCGAGCCCGATGATGATCGCCGTCGCTGCGGCGGCCTCGGTGCCTTCCTCGTCCAACGCGATGAATGTCTTGTGGAACGCATCGGTCACGAAGAGCTCGCGGACCTCGGTGATCCCGGTGAAGTCTGCACCGTCACCCACCGGCCGCTCGAATGCGGCACGCATCCCGAGCGCCTGGAGTGCCGGCTTGAGAGAGATCTCGGCTTCGAATTCGAAGGACGGGAGCGTCAGGTCCACGATGTGCTCCTGCCAGGCGATGTCCAGATCGCTCACATCCAACGCCGCTGCCAACTCCGCAGGCGATCCCGTGGTGGGGAGCAACACGACCATGGCGGCGTCGCCGGCATATGGCAGCCGGACCGCCTGGAACCGATCGGTCTCGGCGTACCCGGTCCGCAGGTCGGCATGCATGAGTGGCGTCTCGACCCCGGTGTCGTCGAGCCGCGTGAACGTGCCGGGCTCGGTCCGCTCGGGGTCGAACGGCTCGAACCAGTTCGCCTTGAACCAGATGGCATTGACCAGTGAAAGCCGAGTGTCAACGGTGATCGCGCCCTCTGGGATGAGATCTTGGATTCGATCTTCGGTGGCATCCTCGACCCATTCGTTGATGACCTGACGCGAGCCTTCCGTGTCGCCGACGTAGTCGACGATCCGGAGCCCGGCGCCGTAGTTCTCGGCCAGCGTCAAGAGATAGCCGTCCAGGAAGGGGTAGCCGCCCTGGCCCCAGGCCGAGTTGGCCGGTCGGATCGTGAACGGCGCGCGGGTGTCGTCCTCACCCATCGGGGGCGGGGTATCCCCAAGGCGTGCGTCGATGGCGTTTCGGACCTGATGGAGGGTGGCATCGTCGACCGAGAGATGCAGCACATCTGCGATCTCGGCTGCGGTGTCACCTCGCGCACCTGGATACAGCATCGAGAGCGCGGTTGCGATCGAGTACGGAGACAGCATCACGTTGTCGTCACCGGCCACCACCTCGAAGACGTCGAGCCCGAACCGGGCGTCCGCCGCAGCGACCTCCTCGATGTCTTCGTCGTCGACGGTCGGCGTCACCCGAGCCACCTCGACGCTGATCACCTCACCGGGAGTGAACCCACCCGGATCGGTACCGCCGTTGGTTGTGGTGGGAGTCTGCGGAGTTGTGGTGATCGCGGTATCTCCTCCCCCGCACGCGGCGAGGATCAAGGCAAGGACAACGATCAAACCTGTCAGTCGTGTCGTCCTCATGTCGATGTGACGATTCTGCGAACGATCGGGTTCCAGCTCATGCCGACGGAAGCACGAATGTGAAGGTCGCGCCCTGGCGGGGGCCGTCACTGCTCGCCATGAGATCACCTCCGTGGAGGCGGGCGAGCGTCCGGGCGATGTTGAGACCGATCCCCGTCCCGGGCGATTCCGGTTCGAGGCGTGTGAATCGCTCGAAGATGACTTGGATCTGGTCGGGCCGCAGCCCGATTCCGGTGTCCTCGACCTCGATCCGAAGGGTCGACCCGTCGACGCTGCCTCGGATCGTCACCGATCCGCCCAAGGGTGTGTGCGTGAGTGCGTTGCCCACGACGTTCATCACCGCTTGGGTGAGTCGGTCCCGATCAGCCATCACGACCAGACCGTCACGGATCTCGATCACGAGATCCACGCCCTTCATCTCGTACTGCGAGCGCAGCCGATCGGATACCACACCGATGATCTCGGCCAGATCGACGCGCTCGAGATCCAGGTCGAGCGCTCCTTCCTGTGCTCTGGAGAGCAAGGAGAGGTCCTGCGTGAGCCGACCGAGACGATTGGCCTCGGCTGCGACCGTCGTGAACGTCTCGGTGTCAGGCGGCAGTACTCCATCGATGAGGCCCTCCATGTATCCCTCGATGGTGGAGAGCGGATTGCGCAACTCGTGGGCAAGGTCAGAGACCAGTTGGGCTCTCGCCAGCTCGGTGTCGGCCAGTTCGGCGCCAAGAGCGTTGATGGACCGGCCGAGATCGGCGAGCTCGGCTTCGGACGCCAACTCGACCGCATGCCGGTAGTCCCCGGCCGCCATCCGCTCGGTGGCGGCTCGCATTTCGGTGAGTTGACGCAACATGCGCCTGCTGAGCCAGAACGCCAGCGCCACGGCGAGCACGAGCCCGATCGCTCCAGCGACGAGCAGTCCGTTTGTGAGTGCTTCTCGCCAGGCCTCGTCGGCCTCAGAAGGAACGGCAACAGACTGACTCGCTCGACCGGGCCCGGCTCCCCGACCGGCCCCCTGTTGGAGTCCCTGTTGGAGACGCTGCTGAGCGATGTTGGGCGTGAGCACGGTGACCGTCACGGCGGCCACTGCCATCACGGTGACAACGATCCCGACGTAGGTGACGGCCAAGCGCGAACGCAGCGTGGGTCGGAAGGTCACTGTGGATCCGCCAGGAAGCGATAGCCCACACCACGGACGGTTCCAACCAGGTCGGGATCGGATGCATCGTCATCGAGCGCCCGTCTCAGGTTCCGGATGTGCACATCGACGACCCGTTCGTCCCCGACGAAGTCCCACCCCCACACCGCCTCGAGCAACTGACGGCGGGAGAAGACCCGACCGGGCTGCGAGGCGAGCTTCGCCAGCAGATCGAACTCGAGGGCCGTGAGCTCGCACACTTTGTCGTTTCGCTCGACGTGCCTTCGAGCAAGATCGATCTCGAGCTGCTCGAACACGAGGAGGTCGTCGTCGGCCGGACGGGCGCTGCGCGCTCTCCGGAGCACGGCCTTGACGCGGGCGATCAGCTCACGAGGGCTGAACGGCTTCGACAGGTAGTCGTCCGCTCCAACCGAGAGACCGATCACCTTGTCCGTCTCCTCGGCCCGTGCTGTGAGCATGATCACATAGACATCGGAGAAGCGTCGGATCTCGCGAAGCGCTTCGATCCCGTCGAGCACCGGCATCTTGACGTCGAGAATCACGAGGTCCGGCTCTCGACGTCGGACCTGTTCCACGGCCTGGTCACCGTCGGCCGCCTCGATGACCTCGAACCCCTCAGCTCGCAGGTACGAGCCGACGAGGTTGCGGAGGTTCGCTTCGTCATCGACGACGAGGATCTTCGGGGAAGCCCTCATGAAGGCAATGCTACGAGCAAAGGGGGCGCCGGTCTGGCGCCCCCTTCGGCTGCAGGGTCCCAGTTGCGGTCCCCACTCGGCTGAACGATCACCGACCGCCCCGACCGAGCTGGTTTCCGGTCCCATCTTCGGGGCCTTCATGCAGCGGACCGTTTCCGGCTTCGGAGCCCGGGCCGTAGCCCTGTTGCTCACCTTGCGGCTCGGCGAGTTTCAGCTGTTGCTGTGCCTCGGTCCGCACCTGCTCGCGCTGTTGGAGCCCGTCGCCGTCGCAGTTGGCCTGATCGCGCACTTGTTCGCGCTCACGGGTCTGGACCTGTTCCCCGGCCTGGTCAGAAGCGGGGTCATGGATCCGGAGCTGCTTGAGCTCCTGGATCTCCTCACGGTCGACGTCCGGAGCGTTCGTGCGATCCTGGTCTCGACCACGGATCTGGTCGCGCTCGGCAACCACCGAGTCGTACCCGCACTCTGCGCAATCGCGATCTTGTGCTTGCTCGCGCACTTGCTCGGCTGTCATCGATCCGCTGTCGAAGTCGGGTCCGCTCGAAGCCACAGCCATGACAGCTGGGATGACGAGCAATAGTGACAGAGCAAGGATCAGCAGTGTTCTGCGCCTCATGTTCGAGCCTCCTTTCTTGGTCTCACACATACATGAGACCTCCCCGGCATGAAGGCAACGAACGCAACTCCGTGAAGCTTGCATGAAGCTGGATCAGGAAACGAGCAACTCTGCGAGGATCAACCCGACCCCGACGAGCGCAACGACCAATCCCACGAACCGCACCAAGAACTCGTAGGACGCCATGGCCTCGGCGCCCCGCCGATCGAGGGGACGGGGCCAAACCCGCACGGCGCGCTCGACGACGTGCAACGAATTGGTGGCCGCGAGTACCCCGAGCGCCGCCAACACCACTCCAAGGAACAGGTACATCGAGAAGCTCCTCCTCATATGATCCCGCTCGTGTCATGCCGGCGACAGAGCAGTTGTAGCCACCGACACCACGATGCGGAACACATGGCCGGATCTCGAGGTTTCGTTCCCGGTCGAGGGCCGCGCGCTTGGCGGTCCCGGTAGGTTTGCCGAGTCGGAAGGGAGCGAGATGAGGGACCAGTACCGGGTGGTTGTGATCGGTGGCGGTGTCGTCGGTGCCAGCGTGCTCTATCACCTCGCAAAGCTCGGCTGGACCGATGTCGCCATCCTCGAGCGCAGCGTCCTTACCGCCGGTTCGAGCTGGCACGCCGCCGGTGGCGTCCACGCCCTCAACGCCGATCCGAACATCGCCGCCCTCCAGACCTACACCATCGATCTCCTGTCGGAGATCGAGGCCGAATCCGGCCACGACATCAGCCTGCACATGACCGGCGGAATCTCGGTGGCCTCTGCACCGGAGCGATGGGAGTGGCTCCAGGCGACGTACCGCATCTACCAGACGATGGGGATCGAAGACTGTCATCTGATGACGCCTGATGAGATCGCCGATCGCTGCCCGATCATCAACACCGAAGGGGTGCTGGGCGGGCTCTGGGCCGATCGGGAAGGTCACATCGACCCATCGGCAGTCGTACACGCTTATGCCAAGGCGGCTCGTCAACGTGGGGCTGAGGTGATCGAGCACAACCGGGTGGTGGAGCTGAACCACCGACCCGACGGCAGCTGGGACGTCGCCACCGAGAAGGGGACGATCCACGCCGAGCACGTCGTGAACGCTGCCGGCCTCTGGGCGAAACAGGTGGGCCGCATGGTCGGCGTGGAACTGCCGGTGTCACCCCTCGCCCACCACTATCTGGTCACCGATTCGATCCCTGAGCTGGAAGCCGCGGATGCGGAGATGCCGATGATGATCGACCTCGAAGGCTTCACCTACATGCGGCAGGAACGCACGGGTGTGCTGGTTGGCATCTACGAGATCGACCACAAGCACTGGAGCGTCGACGGCGCTCCCTGGGACTACGGGATCGAGTTGCTCCAGCCCGAGGTCGACCGGATCTCCGACGAGCTCTCCATGGCGATGACCCGCTATCCGGTGCTGGAGAACACACCGATCAACACATGGGTGAACGGAGCGTTCACATTCTCTCCCGACGGCAACCCGCTGGTCGGACCAGTCCCAGGTGTGAAGAACTACTGGTCTGCGTGTGCCGTGATGGCCGGTTTCCTCCAAGGCGGCGGCGTGGGCAAGTCCCTGGCCGAATGGATGATCGAGGGCGAGACGGAAGAGGACATCTACGGCATGGACGTCGCCAGGTTCGGGTCATATGCCGAGAACCGGCAGTACATCAAGGAGAAGACAGGCCAGTTCTACTCGCGCCGCTTCGTGATGACCTACCCGAACGAGCAGCTGTGGGAAACCAGACCACTCAAGACGCCCCCGGCGTACGAGTCGATGACCGGCGACGGCGCCAACTGGGGTGAGATGTATGGGCTCGAGATCCCCATCTACTTCGCCTCGACCGGCTTCGAGGAGACTCCCACCCTGCGCCGCTCGAATGCTTTCGACATCGTGGGCGAAGAGTGCCGACGGGTCCGGGACGGCGTCGGAATCATCGACATCACCGGCTTCTCGCGCTACGAGGTCACCGGGCCCAACGCCGAGGCCTGGCTCGACCATCTCATGTCTGCCAAGCTTCCCGGCGCCGGCAGGATTCGGTTGTCGCCGATGCTCGGGCACGACGGCCGACTCAAAGGTGACCTCACCGTGCTGAACTGGGGCGACGGCGCCTGGTGGATCATGGGCTCGTACTACCTGCGTGCCTGGCACATGCGTTGGTTCACCGACCATCTGGGCGAAGGAGTCTCAGTCCGCGACATCTCCGACGCGGTCGTCGGCTTCGGGCTCTCTGGGCCGCGGTCCCGACATTTGATGGAACTGTTGACCAACGACGACGTGTCGGCCGAGGCCTTCCGCTTCATGCAGTGCCGGACCATGGACGTCGGGCCGATTCGAGCGAAGGTGGGACGGATCTCGGTGACCGGTGAGCTGGGATACGAGATTCACTGCGACGCCACCGAGCACATCGCCCTCCGCCGGGCGCTGCTCGAAGCGGGTCGTGAGGTGGAGGCAATCGAATACGGCTTCAACGCCATGGGCTCGCTCCGGATGGAGAAGAGCTTCGGAATCTGGTCCAAGGAGTTCCGCCAGGAGTACACACCCGGTATGACCGGCATGGACCGGTGGATCGAGTGGTCGAAGGACTTCATCGGTGCCGACGCCGCCCGCCGTGAACGGGATGAAGACTCGGCCCCGATGAGGCTGGTGACACTGGAGATCGACGCCACCGACGCCGACGGATCCGAATACGAGCCCGTGTGGCGCGATGGGCGACGAGTGGGATACATCACATCAGGTGAATACGGGCACGTCGTGGGGAAGAGCCTGGCGCTGGCACTGATCGACCGAGAGCACGAGGCGGTCGGCACCGAATTGACCGCCCATATCGTCGGCGAGGAGCGCCCCGCCCGGATCATCGCCGACTCCCCCCATGATCCCACCGGCTCTGCGATGCGGGCATGAAGTCCGCTGCACGCCACGCGTTGCACACTCTGTGCCGTGCGCCTTGCGCCCAGTTCACCGCCCGCAACCCGCATGGGTGTAGGGCGATGTTCACACTGCCCGCGACGCACCTCGGGAGGACCGTAGAGCACCCGCGGGCGGGGACTCGGCCGGAATCGGTCGACACGTGATACGAAGGAGCCACGACAACCCTCGGGCCGCCCAAGGAGCGGACAAACAACGACCGTGGAGTCACGAGATCCCGGATGGGCCGTGGGATGCGATCGTCATCGGCTCGGGGATGGGTGGGATGACGACGGCAGCGACGCTGGCGAAGCTCGGCCGGCGGGTCCTCGTGCTCGAACAGCACGTCATCCCGGGAGGATTCACCCAGACCTTCAAACGTCCCGGACATCACTGGGACGTCGGGGTCCACATCGTCGGGGAGATGACCGAACGCAGCTTCGCCGGACGCCTCCTCGCAGACCTCACCGATGGGCGACTCGCGTGGGAGTCGGTGGGCCCGGTCTACGACGAATTCAATTTCCCAGATGGCTTCACCATCCAGTTCCCCGACTCGCCCGAGGCCTTCCGCGAGACGCTCATCGAGTTCTTCCCACACCAGCGGCAGGGCATCGACGAATACCTGTCCCTCGTTCGCCGAGCCTCACGGGCTTCAGGGCAGAACTTCCAGATGAGGGCACTTCCCCGGTACCTCGCATCGGGCAGAAGGCAGAGAGCGGCCGATGCAGCCCATCCACACGTGTCGGCCACCACCCAGAGCGTGCTGGAGTCGCTGGTCGACGACCCCCAGCTCCGCTCGGTGTTGGCCGCCCAGTGGGGGTACTACGGCGTACCTCCCTCGCGTTCGTCGTTCGCCATGCACGCCCTGATGGTCCGGCACTTCCTCCACGGTGCCTACTACCCGGTCGGATCGGCAGCGAGTATGGCTCCGGCGTTGCTGCAGACCGTGGCAGACGCAAGCGGCTGGACTGCGGTTCGCCGGACGGTGGAACGAATCGATGTCAAGCGCCGGCGGGTGGCCGGCGTGACGCTCGACGATGGCACCACGATCGAATCGAGGCAGGTGTTCAGCGCGGCGGGCGCGATCCCGACCGCTTCGATGCTCGGCGATGATGCTCCGGATGCCTGGTCCGACGCGTATCGGGAGCCGGGCCCCGCTCATCTCAGCCTCTACCTCGGCTTCTCCGGTGTGGACGTCGCATCCAACGGAGCGAAGCGGTACTGCCAGTGGTACTACGAATCGTGGGACACCGAGACGATCGGCTGGGACATCGCACCCGACCGAGAACTGGGTAGCGCACCTGTCTTGTTCTGCAGCTTTCCTTCGATCAAAGACCCACAGCATGATCCCGGACCGGATCAGCGGCACACAGGCGAGGCGATCACGTTCGTGCCGTGGGAGCCGTTCTCGGCGTGGAAGGACTCCCGCTGGCAGCGACGCGGGCCCGAGTACGACGAGTTCAAGGCGCGCCTCACCGATGCGCTGCTCGGCCAGTACCGGGACTCGTACCCTGGGCTCGCCCCTCACGTCCAGCACGCCGAGCTGTCCACCCCGGTTTCCACTCACCACTTCACGTACGCGCCGCACGGCTCGATATACGGTCTGTCCACCGAGCCGGAACGGTTCGGTGATGACACTCTGCTGCCCGCAACCTCGATCTCGGGCCTGTATCTGTCAGGCGCCGATGTCAGCACCCCGGGCATCGCCGGTGCTCTGATGGGAGGTCTGGTGGCGGCAGTCGCGGCTTCGCCGTTCGCGGGTGGACGGTATGTCCGCGCAGTGATGGCTCGATGACGGCCGACGGACCAAGCGACGTGCCGGTGTTGGCTGTCGGCAACAAGAACGGCGGAAAGACCTACGCGTCTACCGGCCCGGCTCGGCGCGCCGCCCGGGCATTTCAGCGGCGACTGAGCTGCCTCGACCAACCAGCTCACGTATCGTGCATGCCGTGAGGTTCAAAGAGTGCTGACCGTCGACATCGACGGCATCGAGATCGCCTACGACCGAGTCGGGAGTGGACCGCCCCTCCTGTTGCTCACTGGGCTCGGGGGCGTCGGCCGGGCCTGGGGCTCGCAGATCGAGCGCTTTGCCGGCGACTTCACGGTCATCGTCCCAGACCACCGCGGGACCGGGTCGTCGTCGAAGCCCCGGTCGGGCTATGCAATCGAGGCGCTCGCCGGAGACATGGCCGGGTTGATGCGCAGCGTCGGGTTGGGCCCGACCTCGGTCGTCGGCTCGTCCACCGGTGGCGCGATCGCTCAAGTCATGGCGCTCGACCATCCCGATACCGTCGCCTCGATGGTGCTGGTCTCGTCGTGGGCCGGCCCCGACCCGTACTTCCTGAAGCAGTTCGAAGTGCGCAAGTCGATCCTGAAGGCCCAGGGGGTCGATGCCTACACGCGAGCGTCTTCGCTGTTTCTGTTTGCCCCCAGCTTCGCTGCGACCAACCCCGACGTCGTAGAAGCGTGGATCGAGCGGGCCACGGCACATCCAGGCGATCCAGACATCATGGCGAAACGCATCGACATGATCCTGGCCCACGATCAGCGTGACCGGCTGGGAGCCGTTGACATCCCGACCCGGGTGATCGTTGGCAGCGAGGACGTCTGCACTCCCCCGTTTGCAGCGCGGGAGCTGGCGGCATTGATTCCCGACGCCCGACTCGACTTGCTGCCTGGCGGACACCTCATCTATCTCGAGCGCCCAGACGAGTTCCACCGGAGCGTCTCATCCTTCTTCTCGGTAGCAGCGCAACGCTGAGTCGAAGCTCTTTCCGATCTTCAGCACGGAGGTATCCGGCACGACCGACTCCCTAGCCCACTGTCGACGTAGTGATGTTCGGACACGTAACCAGCCTGGCCCTCATGGCACCCCCGCAGACCACGCGCCACCGGAAGGCGGCGAACTCAGCGCTCTCGCACGGAGCGTTGCGAGCTTGTTGCGCTCAGTCGCGACCTTCCGTCGAGTCGGCCGACGCCCAAGCTTCTCTGAGCTTCGCCATGGTGTCGCGGACATCGCTCGGATCGATCGATTTCGACCCCACCACCCGCAGGTCCCCTTCCCGGCTCGAAATGGGAGTCTCGACGGGATCGTCGATCGGCCCCTCGTCGTCGACGTGCTCCGAGTCGTCAGCCTCCTCCGGCCCGCCTGGTTCGGCTTCGAGAGACGAGATGAAGGGCTCATCGGCCGGGTCATCGGCCGGCTCTTCGACGATCTCTACATGTACCAACTCCTCGGCCACGAGCGGCGCTTCGCCCAGTGCCTCGAGATCGGTGTTGACATCGGCCAGCATGGCCATGCCTGCTGCCGTTTGTGCGTCTGCCTCAGCCAGACCGAGCGAGTATCCGTGGTCGCGTGCCTCCCGGAGAAGATCGGTTCGCTCGAGATCGAAAGTGCTCCGCGCCTCCTCGAGCTCGGCTCGGGCGGCCTCCAACGCCTCCTCCCGTTCCCGGAGCTCTTGGCCGGCGCTGTCACCGGCAGACTCTTCTGCCCTATTCATCAACCGCTCGGCCTCGGTCCACGCCTGATCGAGCACTGAGCCGGCCTCGGCCTGTGCGCGTTCGACTATCTCGCGAGCTTCGCGCAGAGCGGTGGAGAACTCCAAGTGGTCAGAGCCGGAGTCTGGTGCGGCAGCCATGATGAAGACCACATCGGCAGGGACGCCACCGGCTTGAGTTGGGATTGCCCGCGAATCGCTGCGCAGCCCTGCAGGACGAGATCGATGCCCTATCCCGTATGCTCCGCTGATGCCGATCTACATGGACATCCACCCCGGTCTCGGAGATGCGACCGCAGACGACGTGGCTGATGCCCACAAACGCGACCTCGAGGTCCAGGACAGCTACGGAGTGAGGTTCCTCAGCTGGTGGTTCGCCGATCCGGACGGCAAGTCCTTCTGCCTGGCGGAGTCACCGGACGTCGAGTCGCTGGTCGCCTGCCACAAGGCCGCCCACGGCCTCATGCCGCACGAAGTCATCGAGGTTCAGGCCCCCACGCTCGCTCAGTTCATGGGCGATACTTCCACGGACGACACCGACCGGGTGACCATCGCTGGACAGCCGGATTCGGCCCTGCGGGCAATCATGTTCACCGATATCGAGGGCTCGACCGATGTGAGCACCCGTCATGGCGACGAGACGGCGGTCGAACTGGTTCAGCGCCACAACACGATCGTGAGGTCGGCGCTCGGGGAGTACGGCGGCCGAGAGGTCAAGCACACCGGAGATGGGATCCTCGCCAGCTTCGTCTCGGTGACCCGGGCAGTCGAGGCAACGGTGGCGATCCAACAGAGGGCGACTCACGAACAGCACGGCGGGCCTGGACTCGCACTGAAGATCGGACTGAGCGCCGGTGAGCCGATCGAGGACAGCAGCGATCTGTTCGGAGCTGCGGTGAACCTCGCCGCTCGGATCTGTGATGAGGCACGGGGTGGGCAGATTCTGGTCGCCGGGACGATCAGAGACCTCGCGATCGGCAAGGGGCTGAGTTTCAGCGCCATGGGCTCCGTTGGATTGAAGGGCTTCCCCGATCTGGTTGCCGTCTACGAGGTGGACTGGGCTCCGCTCACGAGCTGAGCCTCGACAGGATGGCGACAGGCGGCATTTGGCCTTGACCGCAGGTAGCGGAGGCTTCAGGAGCGGCTCAGCCGCTCGCTGACAGACAGCAAACCGACCACCCCTAGCCTGCCTAGGAGTTCTCAACCCGGATCACAGATGAGCATCCTCGAACACTTCGAACGGTTGGTGATGCCCGACACCGAAGCTGCCGGCTGGTCTGCCGGGCTCCGCCGGGTCACCGTCAGGACTGTGGTCGACACCTTCGATGATCACGTGCCGGGCCTGGCTGCCGAGATGGCATTCTTCGTCGTTCTGTCGCTGCCCCCTTTGCTGCTGGCCGTCCTCGGATCGGTGGGGTTCGTCGTGGGAGATCTGCCGGCCGCAGATCTGGAACGACTCCAGTCCGAGATCCTCTCGGTATCCAGCGCCTTCCTATCGGAGGCGACCGTCGACGACGTACTGCGCGTCCCGGTCGAGAATCTGTTGCGCGAAGGACGGAGCGACATCCTGTCACTCGGCATCCTGCTCACTCTCTGGTCGGCTTCGAGGGCGACCAACGTCCTGCTCCGAACGGTCACCGTGGCCTACGACCTCGTCGACAACCGCCCGGGATGGAAGCGTCGAGGGCTTGCCATCACGATCACCATCGCCGGCATCGTCGTAGCAGTCGGAGTGCTTCCGCTGATGGTTCTGGGCCCGCAGCTCTTGGAGTCCGCGCTCGAGGCAGCTGGGCTCGGCGCCGGCCTGCTCCGCTTCTGGTCGTTCGCCTACTGGGGTGGCGTTCTCGTCATCGGTGTGGTTGCCCTCACCTGGCTCTATCACGTCGCTCCCGGGTGGTACACCCCGTGGCGACGCGATCTCCCTGGAGCGTTGCTTGCGCTGGTCATCTGGCTATCGGCCAGCTGGGGGCTGCGCGTCTACACAGCTCAGCTGGCCGGTTTCACCGAAGACGATGCCTTCCGCGGTCTTGCCGCACCACTCGTCTTGCTCCTCTGGGTGTATGTGAGCGCAATCGC
>JAHEIN010000001.1:68998-76065 GCA_024639335.1 bacterium
AGGGCGGCATTGTCCGGACGTTCGGGGAGCTGTTTCACTTCCACCGCTGCCGATACGAATTGCGATTCGAGGTCTGACATCGGACACCTTTCTCTCAGACCCCAATCCTCGCAGCTGGCGGTGGGCGGGGCAATGGATTCGTGAGAGCCGTCACACTGTGGAGCGGTCGAAGGTCCCCGGAGACGATCAGCGGACAGATCGCCCGATCAGACCACCGCAATCGTCCCAGACCCGCCGTCGACGGTCACTCGGCTGCCGTCCTCGAGTATCGAAGTGGCGTTCGCCAACGACAGCACGGCGGGCAGACCGTACTCGCGGGCGAGCGTGGCCGGGTGCGAAAGCGGACCACCTCGCTCGGTGACGAGGGCGGCGATCGATCCGAAGATCGGCGACCAGGCTGCGACGGCTGTCGGACAGACCACGATGTCTCCGGACTGGACTCTGTCGAACTCGGCGATCGAGCGGATGATCCGAACCGGTCCGGTCGCCGTTCCTGGCGATCCAGGAGTGCCAACCAGGAGTCCGTCGCCAGAGTCTGCGACGGGATGGGCGGATTCGGCGACGGCAACCGCCCACAGCGCCGCCCCGACCGTCGACCGGTACTTCGCCGGTACGGCCCGCCAGGATGGCGGAGGGGCCGGATCGGGGCCGAGGTGATCCGGGGCTGTGTTCGCAAGCGCCCAGCGGTGTTCACCACGCCGCCGAACCAGGCTTGGGGACGGTCGGGAGGGGTCCCGCAGCATCGAGTCGAGCTCATCCAACTCGAGGAAGAAGACATCGCCTGCGTCGGCGAGCCTCGCTGCGACGGTGAACCGGCGGCCGGCCTCGAGGGCGATCGGGCGGACCAGCGTCAACGCGTCGAGTGTGGTCAACTCGGTCTCGTCGTTGTAGGGACGCCCTCGCCGTGCGATCGAAAGCAGCTGACGGAACTCGGCGACGACTCGAGCGTCCGCCAACGCCGAGATGGCTTCGGCCTCGAGTTCGGCGGCGAAGCGACGCGGGTCACCGGTCGCCTCGGACCGATCGCGATGACGGCGCAGGTGGTCGGCGATGCGGGCCGGGTCCTCGGTCTCGGTCGGTTGGGAGAGATCGACGTTGACTCGATGCCCGTGGGCTTCCAGATAGTCGGCTGCTTCGGGCTGAACGATCAGCCAGACTGGCTCGGCGATCGCCCTATCGACGCCGTCGGGCCCGAGCGCCTCGGCGAGAGCCGTCACAGCTCGGGCATGCTCGGTCGACGACTCACTGTGACCACCGAGCAGGCCGACGACACGGTGAGGCGCCCAACCGAGCCTCTCCTCCAGGAGGAGGCCGAGACGGCCGGTGGGGATCAACTGAGTGGCAAACGCCAGCTCGAAGTGACTTCGGCCGGTCTCGTCGACGTGGGCCATGACGTCGGACAGGTGATCAGCGATTCCCGTGTCGGACAGCGACGTCAGCTCTCGTGATCTGAGGGCGATGGTTTGCTCGTTGGTCTCCTTCCGAGCGCGAGTTTCCCATCGTTCGATCAAATCGATGATGGCCGTTTCCCCATCCCATTCGAGTGCGTTGCTCAGTCGGCGTCGCATCGGCCCCACGATGCTCATCATGAGCTTGAGCAACGGTGTCGGTGGGGCCGGGCCGTCCTTTCCCCGATCCATGATCGGGACGGTCCGGCCATAGACCCGCCCCAGGTATCGCTGGTTGTCGAGCCGCTCCGCCGGAATCCCGAACTGCGTGAACACCTCTCCGAGGATCCGGCCGTGCCGCGGCAGCCACGCAGAGAAGCTGAGTGGATGGAGCGGATGGTCGAACCGCGGTTCCCGGACATACGTCTGTCCTTCAGGCGGCCGATCGGCCGGTTCGATCGGGATGACCGTGACGGGTCGCGCCTGGAGCAGATGGAGGACACCGTCCTCCACCGCCCACTCGATGTCGACTGGAGCTCCTTCGCTGTCTTCGAGCCGTCGGCACAGCGAAGCGACCTCGACGGCGACCTCCGGATCCAGTGCGCCATCGCCGCTTTCTTGATGCGGTTTCGTCCCCACGACCCAGCGCTCACCGGTGGCCGTGCCCTCGAGAAGGTGATCTCCGAGTCCCGAGATCGCCTCGATGACAACGACATCCGCCCCGGTGATCGGGTCGATGCTGAACGCCGCCCCGGCCACCTCCGGGTCGAGCATCCGCTGGATGATGACCGCCATCGGCGAACTGTCACGATGGAACCGCTCTCCGTACCCGGTGACTGACGCCGAGCCGGCCGAGTCGAGGCATCGCTGGATGGCTGCTGCGAGCTCCGGCACCGAGTCGACATCGAGTATCGACAGGTACTGGCCTGCGAACGACGCCGTTGCACCGTCTTCCTCCGCGCCCGATGACCGAACGGCCACCGACCCCCCGAGGCGCTGGAGAAGTCGCTCCAGCGTGTCGGCGTCGGGGATGCCGGTCGACACTCCGAGCGCGATTCCCTCTGGAACCCGCTCACCCTGCGAGATCGCTCGCGCGAGCCCGACTGCCTTCCCACCGAACTCTGCCACGTCGGTGGCGTCGCCCAGATCGACGATGGTCGGGACGCGCCTCACAGCTGCCAGTCCTGGCTCGGCCGCAACGGGCCGTCTGCTTTCGCAGCCTCGCGCAGCAGCACCTGGATCGCCCAGTGCACGGCGTGACCTGCGCTCGTGCTGTCGAGATGGATATCGTCCTCGCTCAAGCGGAGCCAGACGTCGGAGCCCATCAGCGTCCGGATCAGGCCCACCATCTGCTCGAGCGCTTCGCCCGGGACATGCGGCTCGAGCTCGGCGCGTGCCGCATCGGTTCGCCGGGCGGACGCAGCAGTGTCGAGGCCGGCCGTTCGAAGCATCCGGGCCGCGGCAATCAGCTCGGCGTGCTCCTCGAACACCGCGAACGTCTCGGTGACGAGCTCCGGGTTGCTGAGGTCGCTCCGGTCACCAAGCCTTCGACCCAACTCCTCATCGAAGCGGGAGAGCTCCTCGGTGACGACTCCCTCGATCAGCGCCTCGCGATTCGGGTAGTACCGGTAGAGAGTCCGCTCGGATACCCCGGCATTCGACGCGACGTCGGTCAGTGGGAAGCCGTCCGGTCCTCGCTCGACCACGAGGTGGACGAATGCGTTTCGCAGCCGGGAGCGGACGTGGTGCGCCTGTTGCTCACGCAAGCTCGGTTCGAGTGGGCTCATTCGACTCCTCTCAGGAAACTCCGCACCGATGCTGCCACGCGTTCGGGGAAGTCGAGCCACGGAAGGTGCCCCGCATCCTCGATCATCTCGAGTCTGGCACCGGGAATACGATCGACCAGCGCCCGGGCATCTGCCTCTGACGCCAGACCCTCGTCACTCCCCCAGATCACGAGCGTCGGCCCCTGGGCGCTCAACTCGTCCGCTCCGACCTTCAGGGCCGGCCTGTAGTCGAGCCCGCGTCCCTTGAGAGCAGGGAGCATCCTGATCTGATCGGCATAAGTCCCGGTGTCCCGCATCAGCGATGCGTACCAAGCCCAGTAGGCCTCGGAGATCCGGCCGGCTCGAATGCTCTTGGCGTGGCCGATCGACTTCATCATCGAGACCTGCATCTTTGGTCCTGGTGTCATCGCAGCGAGCACGCGGTGCACGCCGGGCAACAGCATCAGCTTCTCGCCAACGGGGATCGGCATGCCGTCGACGAGACCGGGAGCACCCAGGTGAACGGTTCTGTCGATGCGAGGTGACTCGCCGGTCGCAGCCTTGAACGCGAAGGCGGATCCCGAGGACGATGCCACGATGTGCGCCCGCTCGACGTCGAGGGCGTCGAGCAGATCAACCACCAAGTGGTTGGTCAGACTTGCGGCGTTGCCTTGCGTGACCTCGAACTCGGGCGACAACCCGCCCGGTGGTAGGTCGGGTACCAGGCATCGGAAGTCGGACAGCAGACCGGCCAAGGGGGCAAAGGTGGTTCCGCTGGTTGGTGATCCGTGCAGGAAGACAACGGGGTCTCCATGGCCAACTTCCTGTACCCGGACTCCGGTTCCGAGGCGGGCGAGCTCGACGAAGTCCTCCTTGGGTTCGGCGTCGTAGAGGTTCCAGTACGCCAGCTCGGCTTCTCGGTAGTCAACTTCGTTCACGTCCGATTTCACGATGATGCTTCCACCGTGAGGTCGATTCCCATGCTTTCGTGGCCCGGTACATCGCAGAAGAACGTGTATTGACCGGGCTCGAGATCGAACACGCCTCGCTGCGAGCTGTATCCGGGGGCGTCGATCTCTTGATCGCTCCCCTCGAGAGACAGCGTGTGGCGGATCCCGTCACGGTTGTCGAGCCAGAACCCGGTCTCGCCAGCAGATACGACGATCTCCATCGGCTCGAACTGATTGAGTTCGGCGACAACGGTGACATCACCGGCGAGCGGCTGGCTGGACGACACCGACGACGATGCGATCCCGGCGAGGACGACACCTCCGACCATGATCGCTCCAACCGACAACAGCAAAGGTCGAATGCCGACAGAACTCCAACGCATCGTTGCGCCAAGCCCGGCGATGAAGGACACCAGCACTGCGAGCGAGATCAGCAGCGTCATCGAGAACGCCACGCCGGAGTCGGGATGGCTCAGCTCGTCGATCGTGCCGGACAGGTTCCCGAGAATGGCGAGCAGGGCGAGCACGCCGGTCAGCAGCGCCAGCCTGCGCCGCTCGCCGGCGAGGAACACCGCCAGTAGCCCGAAGATCGCCCCGAGAACGGCGATCGGCGGGACGAACGCCCCGATGATGATCTGAAGGACGATCGACCACACGAACGCAGCAGTCGCCCCGATTCGACACACTCGCACCCATGTCGTCACCGTCGACGACTCCTCCTCGACCGGATCGGTCAGTTGCTCCCTCACATGTGTCACGTCGAGCCTCCTGTGCTCCGCGGGCCTCGATGCCCTAGTTGGCAGTAACTATGCCATATTGACAGTCTTACTGTCAATATGTATTCCACAGGGTAGAGTCAGGAAAGCCCAGCACCACCGAAGCGCAGCGGGCAACGCCGGCTCGTTTCGATGTCGCCTCACACGGGAGGATTTGCCCATGACGTCCAATCCATCGCCCGGGCCAAGCGGCCGGAAAGACCGCCGCGATCTACGCAGGATGGAGCAAGACGCGCTCGGCGCTCCTGGCATCCCGCCGACGCGTGTCGCAGCGGGAGCGACCGCCTTCCGTCGCGCATTGCTAGGTCTTCATCGACGAACGGCTCCGCCGCCCGTTCGGATACTCGAGGCCCTGTTTGCCTCCTTCGATTCCCATGCGCTCCGAGCTCTCATCGAGCTCGACATACCAGACGTGTTGACGGAGTCGATGACGATGTCCGAACTGGCGCATCGCAGCGGGAGCGATTTCGCTGACCTCGAGCGTCTGATTCGCTACGCCGCCGGACGGCGCCTCATCAAGATCGACAGGCGCGGGCGGGTTCGTCCCACCGGAGTCACGCGGGCGCTGCGGTCGGATGCAACCGCACCATGGCGCGGCTGGGTGCGCTTCGCTGCAAGCGACTGGTTCCAAGCCTCATGGCGCAAGCTCGCTCCATCAATCGCCAAGGATTCCCCCGGTGCATTCGAGTTGGCACACGGTGCGCCCTTCTTCGAGTTCACGACCCGAGTCGATCCCACGGCAGGTGACGCGTTTGACCAGGCCATGACGGCCGGGGCCACGCTGCAGGGCATCGCTCTCGCCCGCACACTCGACTGGTCGAACATCGCGTCGGTCTGCGATGTCGGGGGCGGCCGTGGCGCTGCACTTGACGTCATTCAGCGGTACTACCCATGGATGAATGCCACCCTGTTCGACCTCCCTGAGGTGGTCGCACATTCAGGCTTCGACAACGGCGCCGAGTCCCCTCGACGAAAGGCAATCGGCGGTTCGTTCTTCGAAGACATCCCGGCAGGGCATGATCGATACCTGATGCTGGCAATCATCCACGACTGGGACGACGCACAAGCGGCCGCAATCCTCACAAACGTCAGGGACGCCATGGGCGGCGCAGGCGAGGCCGTGGTCGTGGAGAACTTGGCATCGAAGCATCCACGCGATGACTTCGCCACCGCTTCCGACCTCCTCATGTTCGTGCTGGCATCCGGACGGGAACGAACCAGAGGCGAGTACAGCGAGTTGTTCGGCGTCGCGGGTCTACGCATCGAAGAGGAACGCATGCTCCCAACCGGAGCCACTGCGTTCACGCTCCGCGACGCAGCACAGGCGTCAGAGCTCAGCCGGTAGTCGCCCAAGTTCGATGCAGCGAGACGGCCGGTGGATGTCGCATGGCTAGCCGGCCGACTCTTCGGCCTTCACGGGGTGGCGTAGCACCGTCTTGAGGTTCTCTGGCTTCGACCGGGTCGGGTCTCCGATGTAGATCTCGTGGTGACGGCCGTGGAATTCGTAGCCGTTCTCATCGGCGAAGGCGTCCATCTTGTCGAGCGTGGCGGGCTCGTCGGCGTAGGGGCCGATGTGCATGATCTGAACCGACACGCCCTCCCGCCAGCGTTCGAGCCGGATGCGATCCAATGCCGGATTGGGTGCCTTCTCCCGAAGGTCCGAAACTGCCCGTTCGAACATCGCTCGAGTGATGTGATCGGGCTGCATCATCAGAAGCGTGTAGAGGGACGGTTCTCGCCAGTCGAAATCGAACTTGCTCCCGGACTCAGTCGACCAGAGACCCTCCATAGCCATGACGGTGAAGTCGACCGGATCGTCTGGCCGGAGCTTCGACATGAACTTCAGCCCGTATCCCACGCCATACATCGCCCCCATCGAGTCCCGGAACGACTCCGAGTCACTCGGCCGGACTCCGGCATCGACCACTCCGTCCAAGGCAACGAAAAGGAACTCCGGGACATCGACCAGGACCACCTTCTTCGCCGACGGGAGGTAGAACTCCTTGTATTGCTTGCGGAGATCCAACTTCGGGACTGTCTTGGAACTTGCCATGCACCCAATCAAGACCCGAACACGAGACCTGGCGAAGAGGCTTGAGTCCCAATCTGACCGGTTTGCACCCATCGATCCATGGAGCTGACGACCGCTCGCCTCTTCCTGTATGCGTCTCCGAGATACCCGCCGGT
>JAHEIN010000023.1 GCA_024639335.1 bacterium
CGATGCGCTCGCCGTGGCTCAACTCGATCAACTCGAGACACCGCTCGATGGTTGCCAGGTTACGCAGACCCAGGAAGTCCATCTTGAGGAGGCCCAGGCTCTCGATCCAATGACCGTCGTATTGCGTGACGATCTCCGCACCTTCGCCCTTGCGTTGGATCGGCAAGATGTCGGCGAGCGGCTCGGGGGCGATGACAACGGCTGCAGCGTGGATGGAGTCCTGTCGGCGGAGTCCTTCGAGCCCGATCGCGGCATCCACGACCTCTTTGACTTCGGGCTCGTCGTCATAGGCCTGACGCAGGCCCGAGGCATTGTTGTAGAAGTCTCTGATCGTCTCGTCACCGTCGGGGTCCGGTGGCTGGAGGCACTGCGTCAGGGATGCGTCCCGGCCGAGGATGGGAGGCGGCATCAGCTTGGCGATCTTGTCTCCGACGGCGTACGGGTGGCCGAGCACTCTCGCCGAATCCCGAACGGCCTGTTTGCCCTTGATCGTCGAGAAAGTGATGATCTGCGCCACGTGGTCGGACCCGTACTTCTCGGCCGCGTACTTGATCACGTCAGCCCGATACCGCTCATCGAAGTCCATGTCGATGTCCGGCATCTCCTTGCGCCCCGGGTTCAGGAACCGCTCGAAGATCATCCCGTACGCCAGCGGATCGAGGCTGGTGATGTTGAGGCAATACGACACGATGGAACCGGCGGCCGAGCCGCGGCCGGGGCCGGTTCGAATGTTCCGGCTGTGGGCGTAGCGGATGAGGTCCCACACGATCAGGAAGTACGCCGGGAAGCCCATCTCGGAGATGATGCGGAGCTCGTGCTCGATCCGGTCCCTCGCCTCGTCGGAAATGGGGTCGCCATATCGGCGTCTCGCACCCTGCTCGACCAGCTCACGCAGGTACGACTCCTCGGTGTGGCCATCCGGGACGGGGAAAGTGGGCAGCAGGATCTTGCCGAACTCGAGCTCGACATTGGCCCGTTCGGCGACCCAGAGCGTGTTGTCGCTCGCACCGGGCAGGAGCTCGTCATCGAACAAAGCCCGCATCTCGGAGGCCGTCTTCATGTAGAGGCCTGATCCTTCGAACCGGAATCGGTTGGCGTCATCCCGGGTGGAACCGGTCTGGATGCACAGCAGGATGTCGTGGGCGGCAGCGTCCTTCGCATCGATGTAGTGGCTGTCGTTGGCCGCCAGCAGTGGAGCGTCGAGCGTCTTGGCGATCTGGGCCAGGTCGGGCAGGATCTTGCGCTGGGCGGCGATGCCGTGATCTGCGACCTCGATGAAGAAGTTGTCCCGTCCGAAGATGTCCTGATAGCGGGACGCAGTCTTGAGCGCCGCATCGAAATCCCTTTGCTGGTCGTTGCTGCCTTCCTCACGTGAGGCTTCAGGAGCGAGCAGCTTGGCCACTTCGCCACCGAGGCACCCCGACGTGGCGATGATCCCCTCCGAGTAGGTCGACAGCAGATCGTCGTCCATCCTCGGCTTGTAGTAGTACCCGTCGAGGTACGAATGGCTGACCAGCTTCATCAAGTTGCGATAGCCGGTCTCGTTCTCCGCGAGCAACGTCATGTGATACCGCTTGTTGTCACGCCCCCGCGGCCGGTCGAACCTGCTGCCCGGCGCGATGTACGCCTCGACGCCGATGATCGGCTTCACGCTGGTTTGCTTCGCCGCCTTGTAGAAGTCGATGACGCCATACAGGACACCGTGGTCGGTGATCGCCACGGCCGGCTGACCGTCGGCTTCGGCGGCTTTGACCAGTTGATTGACCCGGGCCGCGCCATCGAGCATGGAGAACTCGGTGTGTACATGGAGATGTGCGAACGATTTCGTGGTCGCCACCGATGATCCTGAATCGAGTTACAAACCTGTAGTTCATCCATCGTAGGCGCGCGATCCCGACCTCACCAGGACGCGAAATCCGGTCGCCGGTGACCCGCCGTTCGCCGCTGAAGGCGTGGCGCCGGCTCGCTGCCGCTCGCCGCCCTGCGAGCCCTCGTCAGATGACGAGGACGGAGCCGATGATGATCGCGAGCAGGAGGACGATGTGGATTCGTGAACTGCCCTTGCCGCGGATGTTGATGAAGACCCAACCGAACGCCAGGCCGACGAGGAACCCTCCGAGATGAGCCTGCCAGGACACCCGGGGCACGAAGAGCGGGATGGCGGCGTTGATCGCCAGGTTGAAGAGGATGGCGTTGTATTGGGCCCGGCCTTGTCGGGTGTTGCGCTGGAGAAACGCACTGACCGCCCACACCCCGAAGAGCCCGAACACGCCACCGGAAGCACCCACGCCGACATCACCAGGCGAGCCCAGCACGATCGCCATCGCGCTCCCGGCACCGGCGGCGGCGAAGAAAAGCAGGCCGTATCGCAGACTGCCGACCCGCATCTCGATCCCGGGCCCGAGCAGGTACAAGGCATACATGTTGAACAGGATGTGGGTGAGGCTGGCATGGAGCAGCGTGACCGTGAACATCCGGTACCACTCGCCTTGGATGGCCAAGATGTTGAACAGCGCCAACTGGTCGGCGATGTCCGCCCAGATCCTCGGCGCGAAGAGCGAGAGGACGTGGATCGCCACCGCAACGCCGATGAAGCCGAACGTGAGCGGAGCAGTCTGTGAGCTGGGACGGCCGATCGATCGGGCAGTGATCGTGCGTTGTCTCCCGGCACTGGCGACACACTGCGGACACCGCTGGCCGACAGCTGCGGGAATCGAGCATTCTGCGCAGATGGGCCGCTCACACTCGGTGCAAGAGAGTCCGGTCACCCGGTCGGGGTGCCGGTAGCAGGTCGGTGCGGATTCGGGCTCCATCGGTCGCGCAACGCTAACCGGCCGGGCCAGATATCTGACCGGGCCCGAGCGCCTCCACCACTCCGGCGAGATCCTCGGGCAGCTCCGAGCTGAAGGCCAGCTCGGCGTTCGTGATCGGATGGCGCAGGGTGAGGCTGGCGGCGTGCAGCGCCAGTCGGGGCACCCTGATCGGTTCCGGAGCTCCCGGGATCTCTACGGTGGATCTTCCCCCGTAGACCCGGTCGGCGAGCACCGGGTGCCCGATGCCGGCCAGGTGAACGCGGATCTGATGGGTTCTGCCGGTCTCGAGCTTGACATCGAGGAGTGAGATCTCCGCTTCCGGCCACTCTTCACGGCGCCGGTAGTGAGTGACGGCGTGCTTCCCGTACGGCGAGAGCGCTCGACGTGTGGGACGGTTCGGATCCGGGCCGATCGGGGCGTCGACCGTTCCTCTCGGGATGCTCATCACCCCCTCGGTGAGCGCCAGGTAGCGTCGGGCGATCTTCCGGGACCTCATCATGGCGGCGAGCTCGTCGTAGGCGGGCTGCGTGAGGGCGACGACGAGCAGGCCCGATGTCGCCCGATCGAGCCGGTGGACGATCCCCCATCGCCCGACCTGTCCGACGCCCTCGATGGACGGGCGGTCGAACAACAGTCCCGCCGCGAGGGTCTCGTCGCCGGTGCCGGCCCCCGGGTGCACGGTCAACCCTGCAGGCTTGTCGACCACCAGCAGATGCTCGTCGGCGTAGACCGTGGCGTAGTCGACCTGACGTGGTTGGAGGCGATCCTCGGTTTCGGGAACCTCGAAGTCGATCTCCGAGCCGGACGCCACCCGGGTCTTGGCCCCGGCGACCGGCGCTCCGTCGACGGTGACCGATCCATCATCGACGATCGATCGCGCCAGGGAGCGGCTGACACCACCCAGGATCGCGATCACCCGATCGAGGCGCTCGCCGTCGAGTTCTTCGGGAACGGTGTGTTTCACGCTGCAACGGCCTTGTCGGCGCGTTCGCTGCGCCAGGCCATCACGATCAACAGCACAACGGCGACGGTGATCGACGAGTCGGCGATGTTGAAGACGGGGAAGTTGGGCAGCCGAATCCAGTCGATCACACCGCCATCGGTGAGCCCCTCGCCACGTGCGAGCCGATCGATGAGATTGCCGACGGCGCCGCCACCGATCAACCCGAAGGCAATCACCTCTCCGAGCGGTCGATCGTGGCGAAGTGCGCTGACCACGATCCCGGCGGCAACGAGCGCTGCGAGCGAGAGGAACCAGCCGAGATCCTGGAACAAGGAGAACGATGCGCCGAAGTTCTCGGTGTACACGAAGTCCAGGACACCGGGGATCACCTCGACGGGATCGGACTTGAAGGTTGTGGCTGCGTGTCGCTTCGTGAGCAGATCGACGGCGACGACGACCCCACTGACGCCAAGGCCGATGGCCATCTGGCGCCGGTTCACGCCTTCCTGGCGCAGTTCACACAGGTGGTGGCATACGGGAGTACATCGAGTCGGGCCACGGGAATGGCGTCCCCACAGGACTCACACGTTCCGTAGCTGCCCGCAGCGACTCGTTCCAGGGCGTGATCCACCTTGCTCAGGAGATCGAGGCTGTTGCGCTCCAACGACATCTCCTTCATGTACTCGAACTTCATCGATGCTGCGTCTGCACTGTCGGGGTCGGGATTGCGCTCGGATGCCGTCTCGGTGGCCTTGGCCTCCTCCATCTCCCGCTCGCGCTCTTCGATGAGTGCGATGAGGCGCTCCTTTTCCTCTTCGAGCTGGTTCTGGAACTTCTTCAACGTCGACTTTGCCAGTGATCGGGCCATCAGACCTCCCCTGTGTCGGCTGGCACAATAGCCCATTTTCCACGCCACGCTGAGGGCGGAAGGTCACACTCCCTACGAGCAATCTGTTGTCGGCGATCGGCGATCGGCTCTTTGGATGGCCGACTGCACCCGATGCCGACGCCGGCGAGCCCGTCCGGGCACTTGTGGCATCGCGCTTACCATTGCCGCTTCGATCCAGGAGCTTCACCCATGAGCGACAAGACCACAGACTTTCCTCGGGCCGAGGCCGGTATCGACATCCCGGCGCTGGAATCCGAGATCCTGGATCTCTGGGATCGGACGGAGGCCTTCGACCGTCAGGTCGACCTGCGGCCGGCCGACAACGAGTACATCTTCTATGACGGCCCGCCGTTCCCTACGGGGAGCCCCCACTACGGCAATCTCCTCGCCGGGGTGATCAAGGACGTGGTTCCGCGGTATTGGGCGATGCGCGGGTTCCGGGTGGAACGCCGGTTCGGTTGGGACACCCATGGCCTCCCGGTCGAGATGGAGGTGGAGAAGCGGCTGGGGATCTCCGGCCCTCGCCAGATCAACGAGTACGGCGTGGATCGATTCAACGAGGAGTGCCGGGCCGAGGTCCAGGCGAACACCGAGAACTGGCGACGCATCACCCGTCGGCTTGGCCGTTGGGTCGACTTCGACAACGACTACAAGACGATGGACACCGACTTCATGGAGTCGGTCTGGTGGGTCTTCAAACAGCTGTGGGACAAGGGCCTCGTCTACGAGGACTTCAAGGTCCTGCCGTATTCGTGGGGCGCAACGACCCCACTGTCGAATTTCGAGGCGAATCTGGACTACCGCGACACCGATGACCCGTCGATCACGGTGACGCTGGAGGTCTTCGCCGACCACGGTGCGGCATCGAGCGGGGACCGTCTGCTGATCTGGACAACGACCCCGTGGACGCTGCCCGGCAATCTGGCGATCGCGGTCGGCTCGGACATCGAATACTCCCGCATCGATCTCGGCGGTGCACCGACGTGGATCGCCAGCGAGCGGCTCGACTTCTACGCTGACGATCCGGCAGTGACTGCGACGGCGACCGGCTCCGAGCTGATCGGCCTGGAGTACCTGCCACCGTTCGATCACTTCGGCGAGGAACGTGATCGTGGGGCATTCCGCATCATCGAATCACCCGACGTGACGACCGACGAGGGAACGGGTCTCGTTCACATGGCCCCCGCCTACGGCGAAGCCGACTTCTTGGCGTTGCAGGCGGCCGGTCTCGATGTCCTGGTCGATCCGGTGGACCTGGAGGGCAGATTCACCGAAGACGTGCCCGAGGTTGCGGGAATGAACATCAAGGAGGCCGACGACATCCTCATGGACCTCCTGAGAGCGCGCGGGCTGCTCGTCCGCCGGGACCAGATCCGACACTCGTACCCGTTCTGCTATCGAACCGGCACTCCCCTCATCTACAAGGCGATCCCGACCTGGTTCGTGCAGGTCGAGGCCTTCAAGGACCGGCTCGTCGAGTTGAACGACACGATCCACTGGGTTCCCGACTACATCGGTCAGCGCCGCTTCGGCAACTGGCTCGAAGGAGCCAGAGATTGGGCCATCTCACGGAACCGCTACTGGGGGTCGTGCATCCCCGTCTGGGTCTGCGACCGCGGAGGTCACGAGGTCTGCATAGGCTCGATCGACGAACTCGAGGAACGTTCCGGCGTGCGCCTGGACGATCTCCACAAACACATCGTCGATCCGGTCACGTTCCCGTGTACCGAATGTGACGGAACGATGATTCGCACCCCAGAGGTGCTCGACTGCTGGTTCGAGTCGGGGGCGATGCCGTACGGACAGCTTCACTACCCCTTCGAGAACTCCGATCGCTTCGACTCGGTCTTCCCTGCCCGCTTCATCGCAGAGGGGCTCGATCAGACTCGGGGCTGGTTCTACACCCTCCATGTCCTCGCCGGCGCCCTGTTCGACGCGCCGGCATTCCAGAACTGCGTGGTGAACGGGATGATCCTGGCCGAGGACGGCCGCAAGATGTCCAAGAGCCTGAAGAACTACCCCGATCCGTTCGAGATCTTCGATCAATTCGGGGCGGATGCCGCCCGGGCCTTCATGATCAACTCTCCGGTCCTGCGAGCAGAGCCGCTGCGGTTCTCCGAGGACGGCGTGCGAGAGGTGGTCAGGACGGTCCTGCTCCCACTGTGGAACACGTTCTCGTTCTTCACGACCTATGCCGAGGCCGATGGGATCACCGCAGCCGACCTGGCAGACGCACCACCGATCGAAGAGCGCCCCGAGCTCGATCGCTGGATCGTGTCCGTGCTTCAGAGCCTGATCGCCTCTGTGAACGTGAACATGGAGGGGTACTACCTCTACGACGTTGTGCCGCCCACGCTGGCCTTCATCGATGATCTCACCAACTGGTACGTGCGCCGTTCTCGCCGCCGGTTCTGGTCTGCGCGGACCGGCGATGCGGGCAGCGATTCCGACAAGCTCGCTGCGTTCGCCACGCTCTACGAGGTGCTCACGACGTTCTCCAAGACGCTGGCTCCGGTGCTGCCGTTCCTGACCGAGCGGCTCTATCAGGAGCTCGTCGTGCGCGTGGATTCGGATGCACCGGCGAGCGTGCACCACTGCGACTTCCCCCAGGCGGTCGGTGAGCTCATCGATCCCGGGCTCGAGGAACAGATTCGGGTGGTCCGCTCGGTCGTGGCGCTGGGCAGATCGATCCGCACGACTGAGAAGCTGCGGACCCGTCAACCGTTGGCGGAGGCCACGATCCTCACCCACGACGTCGAGGTGGTGAAGGCGGTGTCGGACCATGCCGATCTGATCGCCGAGGAGCTGAACGTCAAGTCGGTCAGGTCTAGCCGGGACGAGTCGGAGCTGGTCACGCTGAGCGCCAAGTGCGACTTCTCGAGACTCGGGCCTCGCCTCGGGCCGCGGGTCAAAGACGTCGCGGGCGCCGTGGCGACTCTCACTGCAGAAGAGCTGGCACCGGTACTGGACGGCGCCTCGCTCGAAGTCTTGGGAGAGACGCTGACACTCGACGACCTCGTGGTGTCACGGACGGCCCTGCCCGGAGTCGTCGTCCAGACCGAGGGTGCCCTCGCGGTCGCCCTCGACACGACCATCACCGACGAGCTTCAGGCCGAGGGCATGGCGCGCGAGATCGTGAGCCGGGTTCAACAGATCCGGAGGGAATCGGGGTTCGACGTCACGGATCGGATCACGATCAAGTGGTCATCGGACGATGAACTGGTCCGTCGGGCGTTCGACGCACACCTCGAGACGATCTCGAACGAGGTGTTGGCCGTTGAGGTCACCACCGGCACCGACGAGGCCGAAAGCGAACTCGACGGCCACGAGGTCGCGCTGGAGATCACTCGAGCCTGAATTCAGCCCTGCAAAGCGCAGATCGCACGTCGCAGATCGCATGGCGACGAACCGAGCTCGCTCTCAGCCGTCTTCCCAGGGGCGTTGGGCACCTTCGCTGATCTCGTCCGCTTCGGCGACGATGTCGTCGAACGCCGAGTCGATCCGCTCGGAGAGCTCCTCGATCGATGGAAGCTCGGGGGACGCCTCCTCGGCGGCGAGGTGCTTCGCCTCGGCGGCAGACCCGTCGTCCTCGCCTGCGAGATCCAGATCTCCCTGTGACTCGCTGCCCTGGAGATCGCCGGCATCCTCAGCGTATGACGCTGCGCCTTCGTCGGTGTCGGCATCCGGGGTTTCGTCGGCCGCAGGCTGTTCGGGTGGTCGAGCGGTGATCTCATATCCGCCCACCGGCTCGGCGGCGTCGAACGTGGCTCCGGCCGGCGTCTCGGAATTGTCGTCGAGGACCCCTTCGATCTGGTCGAGTGTTGCCGGGATCGAGGCCGCCAGCTCGGCGACACTGCCGCGCACGGACGTGACCTTGGCCCGGATGCCATCGATCTCGGATTGGAGTCGGCGACGCTCTGCCTCCCGCGTCTCCGCCAGCTCGTTCGCCTCGCTGTCGGCGTCCGACACGATGCGCTGCGCCTCCTCTTTGGCGTCGGCGACGATCGCGTCTGCCGAGCGCTGTGCAGCGACAAGAGCCCGGGCGATGGCACCCTCGGCGTCGCCCTTGTCGTTCATCTCGGCTTCGAGGGCGCTGATGCGCTCCTGGGCGTCTGCGAGCCGCTGGTCGTAGTCCTTCAACGCCACGACGACGGTGTCGAGGAAGTCGTCGACTTCGTCCAGGTCGTAGCCGCGCAGTGCAGTCGCGAAGGTCTTCTGTTGAACGTCGATCGGTGTCAGCGGCATTTCGGAACCTCGGTCACAGAGAGTGGTTCAAGCTTAGGACCCGCGCCCGCCAAAAGGTGGTTTGATCAGCAGATCACGCCGCGCAAGACGGCGATGCCGAGCAGCAGGACGATCGGGGAGAGGTCCAGCATCGCTCCTCCGACTCGTGGCGACGGCATGACCCTCCGCAGCGGGAGAATCACCGGGTAGATGATCCGATCCAGCAACAACTGGACCCTTGCGACCGGATGATCAGACGGCACCTGGACCCACGAGAGGATCACCCACGCCAGGACCGCGAGCGAGTACAGGTTGAGGATGGTGCAGACGACACCCATGGTCAGATCCGTTCCTCATAGGCTCCGAGGCTGGCGAGACGGCGTTTTTCGCTGTCGTCGAGTGTCGTATTCGGCGGCAGCACCAGCACCAGACCCTCGCCCACCTTGCTCATGGTTCCATCCAGTGCGTAGATGAGCCCCGACGAGAAATCGACCACTCGACGGACGAGATCCTCGTCGGCGGTGCGGAAGTCGAGTACGACGGGAACGAGTTCACGGACACGGTCGGCGAGGATCTTCGCATCCCCGAACTCCTCGATCACCAAGATGTCGGCGCGAGACTCGGGCCGGATGGGTCGGACTCCGGCCACCGTCGGCCCATCGGAGCGCCGAGCCGAGGTCCTCGACGCCGACGCCGGGGGCTCGACGCGTCGACCCTGGTCGGGTGCGAGCGACTGGACGTTCTCGTCGACGGGGGATGCAGCGGCCTGACGTGGGGCGTTCTGAGCCGGTGGAACATCGGCATCCATCTCGCCCTCGTCGACGAGCCCCAGATAGACCAGCGCTTTGGAAAACAATGAAGACATGTTGAACCTCAGTCCTCAAAGATAGCCCGGCCGACACGTACCGCCGTCGCACCCTCGGCGACGGCGATCTCGAAGTCGTTGGTCATGCCCATCGAGAGACCCGTCACGCCGGGGTGCTCGAGGGCGATCCGATCACGAAGCTCCCGCATGGCGATGAAGTACTCGCGCGCCCCTTCGGGCTCGGCGGTGAGAGGCGGGATGGTCATGATGCCGATGACGGGCACCGAGAGCCGCACCAGCTGTTCCAGCGTCGACATGGCATCCTCGACCGCAACGCCGGATTTCTGCTCTTCGGCTCCGATGTTGACCTGCAGATAGGTGACCGGCGGATCACCGGCGCCCTTCATCCAGGCCTTGGCGAGGCTCAGCCGGTCCAGCGAATGCAGCGCATGAACCGCGGGCCTGACCGTCCGCACCTTGTTCGATTGGAGCGGCCCGACGAAATGCCACCTGATATCGAGCGGAAGCTCGGGCACCTTCTCCCTCAGCTCCTGTGCACGGTTCTCGCCGAAGTCGCGGTGCCCGGCGTCGTACAGCCGGCGAATCATCGAGACATTGCGGCCCTTCGACACGGCCACGAGCGTCACGTCGTCGGGGTTCCTGCCGGCACGAGTCGCGGCCGCCTCGATGCGGCCGACGACGGCCGCATACCGATCCGCCGGCTCAGCCATCCGAACACCTCACGACCAGCGAGGCCATCCTCTGTGGATCGGAGTCTCGACGGTGCGAGAACCACCCCTCCTCATGCTGGGTACAGGCCGTGAAGTCCTGGACCTCGATGCCGGTCAACTGCTCGCCAATCACACCGGCGAGGTCGACCGAACGGGTGCCCCAGCCGGTCGACTCGACATGGCCCGGAAACCGCTCGGCGACCTCGGGCCCCACTTCGAAACAGCAGGATCGGATATGGGGTCCTATCACGGCACGCCTGATCCTTCGGCCCGTGAGCTCGAAGCGTTCGCGGAGCGCATCGACGACTCCGGCGGCTGCACCGCGCCAGCCTGCGTGTGCCACGCCGACCGCATCATCGGCCACCAACACGACTCCGACGCAGTCTGCGGTGAATACGGCCAGCGGGAGATCCCTCCGCGCCGTGAACAGGCCATCGGCCGGTCCGTGACCGCCGGGCTCGTCGACGTCGACGACCCGCGAGCCGTGGACCTGATCGACCACGGCCCAGTTCGGGGAGATCCCCAATCGATCGCTCAGCCGCTGCCTGGCACCGTGATCGCCACGGAGATCGCCGTCCCCGGCTTCGGTGAACACCGTGAGGGCGGTGAGGGTCACCCCTGGACGAATGATGGGATGTCGACGCCTCCGTCTTCGACGCGTCTGGCGGACTCGCCACGTCGCGAACCGCGTCCCTTGTCGAACCCGGCGGCGATGACCGTGACCCGCATCTCCTCGCCCAGTTCGTCATCGACGATCGCTCCGAAGATGATGTCCGCTTCCGGGTCGGCGGTCTCGGATACGACCTTTGCAGCAGTGGTGGCTTCGTGCAGCGTCATCGATGCGGGCCCGGCAACCGACAGGAGCACGCCCTTGGCCCCGTCCATGGAAGTCTCGAGCATGGGCGACGAGATCGCCCGCTGCGACGCCTGGGAGGCCCGCTCATCGCCCGAAGCCCGACCGATTCCCATGACGGCGCTACCGGCATCGGACATCACCGTCTTGACGTCGGCGAAGTCCACGTTGATGAGACCCGGGGTCGTTATGAGGTTCGTGATGCCGGCCACACCGTTGGTGAGGATCTCGTCGGCCAGCCGGAACGTCTCGGTGATCGGCGCCTTGGGGTCGCCAACTTCGAGAAGCCGGTCGTTGGGGATGACGATGAGTGTGTCCACGGCATCGCGCAGCGACTGGATGCCCTGCTCGGCATGCACCGCCCGCCTCCGGCCTTCGAAGCCGAACGGCCGGGTCACGACGCCGACCGTCAGTGCCCCGAGGCTCTTGGCTGCCTCGGCCACGATCGGGGCGCCACCGGTGCCGGTCCCGCCGCCCTCGCCTGCGGTGATGAAGACCATGTCGGCGCCCTTGAGCACTTCTTCGAGCTCCGCACGGTGTGCCTCGGCGGCGGCGCGGCCGATCTCGGGATTGGCGCCGGCTCCGAGCCCTCGAGTGATCTCGCGGCCGATGTCCAGCTTGACGTCGGCGTCCGACATCAAGAGCGCCTGGGCATCGGTGTTGAGCGCGACGAACTCGACCCCGCGAACCCCAGACTCGATCATCCGGTTGATGGCATTGACACCGCCACCACCGACCCCGACCACCTTGATCACGGCGAGATACCCGCCTGAACCCATCTGCATACCCATTGCTGTTTCCTCTCTGAAGCGCCCGATTCCCCCGACAGTGGAGGACTCGGGCGTCGAAGTCCTCGGGCATGGTTACACATTTCCGCACTCGGCGTAAAGCCCCTAACCCTCAACCTCATGTAGAACTCGATGGTTGCGCCGGTTGAGGGTTCACCTCAACCTTCATCCACCGCTTCAGGGTCGGTGGTCTCGCCCGGCGGGGCCGGCGGCACCGCATCGGAGCTCGAGACCGACGGTCGGGCCGGGGCGACCAGCGTGATCTCCGAGCCCTGGGGTGGAGCCTCGTCGATGATCGGGCCCAGGGCCCTGGCCTTCTCCTCCATGTCGACCGGACGACCGAGGCGGACGGTGTAGCCCCCCACCACTGCGATCAGGCCATCGGGTGTCGACGCCACGGTCGCCTCGCCGGCCAGATCAGGTCGGAGTGTCGCCAGAAACCGCAACCCACCGATGATGTCTTGCTGTGGGTAGCGCCCCTCCACGGCCGCGCCCTCCATCGCCAGCAGCGGTAGCCCCCGAGTAGAGGACTCCGGGAGGATCATCCCGTCGACGGCCACCCCCGCACCCCCCATCACTGCGACCGGCCACCGCTCGACCACCGAGACCTCGACGGTCGTGGGCCAGTCCCGCTGCACCGTCACCGACTCGACCCACGGATCCTCCGCGATCGCAGCGGAGGCGCCGTCGACATCGGTCCAGATCAGCGGCGCACCCTCGGCGATCCCGTGACGCTCCAGGATCGGCTCGACCGCCGCATTGACCGCTCCGGTGACGCCGAGCGTGCGCACCGAGAGCAGTGGCGAGTGGAACAGGTAGACCACTCCGGCGATCACAGCCGCGAACCCGATGACGACCGTGGCGCGTCTCATCGCACGCCTCGCTCGGTCTTCGGCGACCGTCCTTCTCCGCTCGGCGAAACGGTCGTGACTCATCCGAACTCACCGACGAACTGGATCTCGGGTTGCAGATGGATGCCGGTCTCGTCGGCAACGATCTCGGCGATTCTCGCCACCAGCCGATGCAGATCGGAGGCAGTGGCGTCCGACGTCGCAACGAAGAAGTTGGCGTGTTTCTCCGAGACCCGGACGCCTCCGACCGAGAAACCCTTCAGACCGAGCGAATCGATGATGCGACCGGCGGAATCCCCCGATGGGTTGCGAAACACGCTGCCGGCGTTGTACATCGCCGGCGGCTGATGCTCCTTTCGCCATCGCACGATGGATGCGATCAGTTCGCGGCCCTGGGAGATGTCCCCGGGACGAGTCCGAAACCTCGCCTCGGTCACGATCTGGTCCGGCCTGAGGTTCGTGTGCCGATAGGACATGTCGAGATCGTCGGGCTCGAGCGTCAGCGACTCACCGTCGTCGACAGAGACGATCTCCACCGTCTCCAGCCACTCCCTGGTCTCACTGCCATGGCCGCCGGCGTTCTGACGGATCGCCCCGCCGACCGACCCCGGGATGCCGACGTAGAACTCCAGGCCGGACCGCCCCGCTTCCACGGACTGCCGCGCCAGCGTGGGGAGCCAGGCCGCTCCGCCCGCCTCGACGGTGTTCCCGGCGACAGTCACGCGCTCGAAGTCACCGGTCAGGTGGATCACGAGCCCGTCGAAGCCTGCATCGGAGATCACCAGGTTGCTGCCGCGCCCCAACACCAGAACGGATTCGTCGGCTCGAGCGGCGATCACGGCGTCGAGTTCTTCACGATTCGCCGGCTCTGCGAGGTATCTGGCCGGTCCCCCGAAGCGATAGGTCGTCAAGAGGCCGAGCTCTGCATCGCCGGCCACTGCGCCCTGTTCCACCAAACGGTCGAGATGGCTCATGACGTCGGAAGCAGCCCCGCGAGCTCACCCGCCAGCAGCGTGATGTCACCCGCCCCCATGGTCACGACATCGTCGCCGGACTCCACCAGAGTCGCCACGACACGGGCGAGATCCGCTCGGTGAGGGACGTACTCGACTCGAGGCACACCGGACCGGATCGCCGCATCGGCGACCATTGCGCCCGAGACCCCGGGGATGGGCGCTTCCCTGGCGCCGTACACATCCGCCACGATCACGAGGTCCGCCAGCGCCAGCGAAGAGCCGAACTCCCGATGCAGGCGCTCGGTCCGCGTATAGAGATGTGGTTGAAACACTGCGACGAGACGCTGGGCCCCCCGAGAGCGCGCCGCCCGCAGCGTCGCCGCCACCTCTGTTGGGTGATGGGCATAGTCGTCGATGATGGTCACCCCACCGATCTCGCCCTTGTGCTCGAATCGTCGACTGACTCCCTGGAACGTCGCGAGCCCCGGTGCCAGCACGGCAGCATCCTCACCCAGGGTGGCCAGCAATGCGATGACACCGGCGGCGTTCCGGGCCATGTGAACGCCGGGCTTTCCCACCTCGATCTCGACCGGGGGGCGGTCCGGCCCCGCCAACGTGAAACGCACACTGCTCGGCCCGGTGACCGGTTCGGACATACGCCACCGTGCCTGCGAGGCGGTCCCGTAGGTTGCGACGCCGGTGCGTTCGGCGATCCGTGCAGCTCCCGGGTCGTCGAGACAGGCGATCACCGGGCCCTCGACGGCGCGGACGACGCGGGTGAAGGCCTCGTCCATGGCCGCCGCCGTCTTGAAATGGTCCAGATGCTCGGGTTCGACGTTGGTCAGCACCAGACCTGTGCAGTGCACCTGTTCGAATGTCCCGAACGCCTCGTCTATCTCCAGGACGAGCAGGTCATCGTCACCCGCATGGGCATTCGTTCTGAGCTCCACGATCTCCCCGCCGACCACGAAGGACGGGTCCCGCCCGGCGGTTCTGAGAGCAAGCACCATCATCGACGTGGCCGAGGTCTTGCCATGGGTTCCGGTCACGCCGATCGTGGGGATCTCCCGAGTGATCGCCTCCAACAGCTGCGGCCTTCGCCACACGGGGACACCTCCCCGTTGCGCAGCGGTCAGCTCGGGGTCACGATCCGGCACGGCGGACGAAGCCACGACGAGATCCACTCCGACGATGGCGTCGGGACGGTGTCCCGCCCAGGTCTCGATACCGAGTTCTGCCAGGCGCGTCAACGTCTCGGAGGCCCGGAGATCTGAGCCGGACACGGTGCGTCCCCGCCCGGCAAGCAGCTTGGCGAGCGCGTTCATGCCGGCGCCGCCCGCCCCGACCAGATGGATGCGACGGACCCCGTCGAATTCGACTTCAGGCGACTCGGCCATGGAGTTCCCTCATCACGGCACCGATGTTGGCAGCTGCATGCGGCTTCGCGAACGACCTGGCAGCCTCGGCCATCGCCTTCAGTGCGGCAGGATCGCCGGCTAGATCGGTCACGACGCTTCCGAGCCGACCCATGTCCTCCTCGGTCACGACGACCGCTGCGCCGATCCTCTCCAACACCTCGGCGTTGGCTCGCTGGTGACCGCCCGAGCCGAAAGCGCCCGGAACGAGAACCACCGGTGTTGCAGTGGCGGTGAGCTCGGCCACCACGCCGCCCGCCCGGGCAACGACCAGATCACAGGCAGCGTAGAAACGCTCCATGCGATCCTCGAATGGGACCACGTGCCAACCATGGACCCCTCTCGCCTTGGCGACGATCTCGGCGTTGCGGGCTCCCACCAGATGCAGCACCTGGAGACCCGTGTTCCGCCATTCGGTCACATGTGCCTCGACCGCATCGTTCAGCACTTTCGCTCCAAGCGACCCACCGAAGACTCCAACAACAGGTGCCTCTTGCTGGAGACCGTAGGAGGATCTGGCTTCGGTGGGATCGACCGCCGACAGGACCGATCGGCGGATCGGGTTGCCGACCCAGCTGGCTGCGGGCATGCCGACGGTTTCGGGGAACGAGCCGAACGATCGCGAGGCGAGACGGCTCATCAGCCGATTGGCCAGCCCGGCGTGGGCGTTCTGTTCACTCACGCAGAACGGGATGCCCAATCGACGCGCAGCCAGACCGGTGGGGACGGTGACATAGCCTCCGAGCCCGAGCACGGAACCAACGTTGCGAGCTTCGAACTCACCTGTGATCCGATCGACGGCACGCTTGACGACCCAGGGCAGCCTGAGGTTCTGGGGGGTGAAACGGCGCTGCAGACCCATCAACTCGACGGAAAGGAAGGGAAACCCGGCTCCGGGGTATACGGCGGACTCCAGTCGGGTTCCCCCGACGTAGAGAACTTCGCCCATGTCGACACCCTCCGCCACGAGCGCCTCCCCCACTGCCAGGCCGGGGAAAACGTGGCCGCCCGTGCCGGCTGCCGCGATGGCGTATGTCATGACCGCCGACGCGTCCTGGATCCGCCGCTGTAGGCGATGTTCGCGAGCACGCCGACTGCGCCCATCGACACGGCAACTGCGGTGCTGCCGTATGACACGAACGGCAAGGTGATCCCCGTGATCGGCAGCACCCCGAGCACGCCGCCGATGTTGACGATTGCCTGGAACGTCAACCAGACCGTGATACCGGTCGCGACCATCCGGCCGAACGGGTCTGCTGCCCGGGTGGCTATCGCCCAGCCGGCGGCGGCGAGCAGCACGAACAGCAGCATCACCACGATCCCTCCGAGGAAGCCGGTCTCCTCGCCGATGATGGCGTAGATGAAGTCCGTGTGGGCGTTGGGGAGGTAGAACCAGCGCGCCCGACTGGCGCCCAGCCCGACCCCGGTCATGCCGCCCGACCCCAAGGCGTAGTAGCTCTGGATCAGTTGCCATCCGGTCCCCTCTACATCCGCCCAGGGATCCCGGAACCCGATGATCCTGTCGAGTCGGTAATCGGCCGAGAATGCGAGCACTGTGGCGAGGAAGGCACCGGTCATCCCGGTGTAGACCACGAACCGCACCGGCGTGGCGGACGTGAGGATCACGGCGAGCGCAGCGGCTGCGATCACGATCGTCGTCCCGAGGTCGGGCTGAAGCATGATCAGCAGCCCGGTCACGCCCATCACTGCGACGACCGGGGCTGCATAGTGCCCAAAATCGCCCAGGAGCTTTCGCTTCTTGTCGAGCACGGCGGCCAGCACGACGATCACGGCGAACTTGGCGATCTCCGACGCCTGAACCGTGATCGGGCCGACCGCCAGCCACCGCTGGGCACCACCGGCGCCGGTGCCGATGATCAGGGTCGCCAGCAGGAGCCCGACAGTGAACGTGAAGATCGGCACGGCCAGTTTCTTGTAGGCCGTGTATGGAACCCGGGAGGCGATTGCCATGGCGATGAGCCCGAGGCCGATCCCGACCAATTGTCGCTTGAAGAAGTAGAAGCTGTCCGACTGCTGGTCGATGGCCACCGCGGACGACGCCGAGATCGTGGCGGTCACACCGATGACGAGCAACGCCGCAACCACGGCGAAGAGGGTCGTCGCCGCCCTGGCATTGGCCACCGACTGCTCGGATCGCTTGCGCTCGGCGGCACGGCGAGCGGTGATCGATGTGACCTTGGCGATTCGGGTGCTCATGCGGTCGACCTCTCTGCGATGTCTTTGACGGCTTCTGCGAACATCTGTCCGCGCTGGATGTAGGAGTCGAACATGTCCCAGCTGGCGCCACCCGGCGAGAGCAAGACCACGTCACCGGGTTCGGCCAGCGCCGCTGCGAGTTCCACTGCCGCTTCCATCGTTTCGACCTGGTGTGAGATCGCTGGTGCGGCTTGGGAGAGGAGTTCTGCCGACTCCCCCATCGCAACCAATGCCTTGACATGGGGATGCCGCGCCAAGGAGGCGATGTCGAGCCCTTTCGACTGCCCGCCCGCGATCAGGACGACCGAGTCGTATGCCGAGATGGCGGCGAGGGCTGCATGGGGGTTGGTGGCTTTCGAATCGTCGACGTACCGCACATCGGAGACTGTGGCGACGAGATGCTGGCGGTGGGCCCCAGGGGTGAACCGGCGAGCAATCTCGATGACAGGAGCCGAGCGGGCGCCGGCCTCCATGGCCGCAGCGGCCGCCAACAGCAGGTTCTGGACGAACGGACCCTCGGGGGCGGCAATGGCCGATCTTGGCAACCGTTCGCCGGCGATCGTGATCGACTCGGCGTCTCCCCCGTATCCGTGCTCCGACTCTGCGTACTGATCGACTCCGATCTTGCGAGAGACGGCTGTAGCTGCGACGGCAGTCGCGCCGGCATCGTTCGACGAAAAGACGACCACGTCGCTCGGGCGTTGTCGTGCCACGATCATCTCTTTGGCCCTGCGATAGGCCTCGGCGCTCCCGTGCCAGTCGAGATGATCGACCTCTACATTGGTGATGACCGCCACCTCGGCTCGGAACGAGCGTGTCATCTGGAGCTGTGCGCTGGATACTTCCACGACCGCCACCCCTGGCGGGCTGGACACGGCCTCGGACACCGCGATCCCGATGTTGCCCATGGCGGAAGCATCGACGCCCGACGCCTCGAGCATGTCGGCGATGAGCCCTGTGACGGTCGTCTTGCCGTTGGTCCCGGTCACCGCCACCGTCTGTTCGAGGTCCATCTGCTCCCATGCCCACTCGAATTCCGTGACGACCGGCACGCCGGCCTCGTAGGCATCGGTGATCGGAGCAGATCGCTCCGGAAAGCCGGGACTCGCGACCACGAGATCGACACCGGTCAGATGGTCGGCATCCCAATCGCCGATCAGGGCAGCGAACCCGCGCGCGATGATGTCGGAGGCTCGTTCGGGCCTCGAATCGTAGATCGAGACGACATGGCCACTTCGCGCAGCCAGTTGCGCAGCAGCGAGACCGGAGACGGCAGCTCCGAGGACCAGGACTCTCAATTGAGGATCCCTCCTGCTGCCAGGTAGTCGGCGTAGAAGAAGCCAAGGCCGAGGGACACCCCGATCCCCGCCAGGATCCAAAAACGGATGACCACGGTCGTCTCCGGCCATCCGAGGAGTTCGAAGTGGTGGTGGAACGGCGCCATGCGGAAGACCCGCTTGCGGGTGTATCGAAACACGCCGACCTGGATGATCACCGACAGCGTCTCGGCGACGTACAACGCTGCCAACACACCGAGGAGGAGCGTTGTGTTCGACAGCAACGCCACGGCTGCCAGAAGCCCCCCGATCGCATTCGACCCGACATCACCCATGAAGATGTTCGACGGCGGCGCGTTCCACCACAAGAACCCCGACAGGGCACCCAGCATGCCCGCCGAGATGATGGCGAGCTCCCGCGGGTTGGTGGCTGCGAAATAGATGTCGGGGTTCCGAGACTGCCAGAACGCGATGATCGTGTACGCCCCGAACATGAGCGCTCCCGAGCCCGCGGCGAGCCCATCCATTCCGTCGGCGAGGTTCGCCCCGTTCGCAGCGCCGGTGAGGAGAAAGAGAACGAGCACCACGAAGAAGACCCCGAGATCGAACCTCATGGGTCTCGTGAACGAGAGATCCGTGGAGACACCGAGACCCTCGGCGCCGATCGCGAAGACCGCAGCCACGAACAGCTGGCCGGCGTACTTCCACCTCGCCTTCAAGCCCAGCGATCGCTTCCGGCTGTATTTGACGTAGTCATCGAGGAACCCGATCACAGCCATCCCGACGAGCGCAAACAGCGCCAGCAGCCCTCCACCGGCAAAATCCTCCACCTGGAACGTCAGGCCGGTGGATGCGGTCCACAGACGGACATGCGCCAGGAAGTAGGCGATGACCACCGAGCCGACGATCACGACGCCTCCCATCGTCGGCGTCCCGTGTTTGTGGGCGTGGCCCTCGACCTCCTCCTGGATGAACTGGCCGATATTGCGATCGCGCAACACCCTGATCGCAGTCGGAGTGACGACCATCGTCAGCAACAGCGCAACGGAGGCGGCGACGAGAAGGGCGATCACGTCTCGGTGCCCCTCCGCTCGGACAGCGCGGTGCGACTGACGAGCCGATCGTCGAATGGCAGGACCCGGTCACCGATCTCCTGGCTCCGCTCATGTCCCTTGCCGAGCACCAGGATGACGTCGCCATCGCCGGCCCGTTCGACTGCGCTGTGGATTGCCGACCGGCGGTCGACGATCGACACGACATCGTCCGCGGAGACGCCGGTCACGATGTCGTCGATGATCTCGACGGGGTCCTCGGTGCGCGGATTGTCGGAAGTCACGATCAGCATGTCGGCTGCCGAGCCCGCCGCGCCCATCAGAGGTCGCTTGGCGCGGTCGCGGTCTCCGCCTGCGCCGATCACCGCGATCACCCGACCGCTCGAGAGTTGGCGGACCGAAGCGATTGCGGCACTGACACCTTCAGGCGTGTGGGCGTAGTCCACGATGACCCTGATCGGGTCGTCACCAGACACGAGCTCGAATCTTCCCGGGGCTGGGGAGGCGTGTGCCATTGCCGCGGTGATCTGATCGACCGAAAGCCCCAGCTCCAGAGCACAACCTGCGGCGACCAGGGCGTTCTCGGCGTTGAAGTCACCGAGCAGAGGCACCACCACGGTTCGAGAATCGAAGTCGGGGAACGTGATCATCAACTCGGTCCCCGCCAGGGAACGCGACGTGATCCGGGCGGTGAGGTCGGCATCGTCCCCCATGCTGACAGTTCGCACACCGATTGCGGTGTCATTGGCAAGTCGCCGGCCCCAGTTGTCATCGACACAGATCACCGCTGCATCGGAAAACCGCGGATCGAACAGCAGCTTCTTCGCCTGGTAATAGTCCTCCATGTCGGCGTGGAAGTCCAGATGATCCCGGCTGAGGTTGGTGAACCCCACGACCGAGAACCAGGTCTCGTCGACCCGTCCCAGCCGGAGGGCGTGCGACGAGACCTCTGTGACCACGACTTCGGCACCGCGATTCGCCATCTCCCTCAGAAGCCGCTGGAAGTCCGTGGCTTCGGGCGTGGTCCGGAGCGTGGGGATCTGCTCATCTCCGATCCTCGTCACGATGGTCCCGATCAGCCCGGCCGATCTGCCAACCGTTTGGAGCATCGACTCGAGGATGAACGACACCGAGGTCTTGCCATTGGTGCCGGTGATCCCGACTACGGCGAGGTCATGGCTCGGATGCCCATGCACGGCCGCCGCCAGGCGGGCCATCGCCGCCCGAGCATCGTCCACCACGATGTGCGGGATCGAGTCATCGATGTCCTCTTCGCAGACGACGGCCGCCGCTCCCATCGAGACCGCTTGATCGATGAAGGTGTGGCCATCGACGGTCATCCCCCTCACCGCGACGAACAATGAGCCGGCGCCGACCTGTCTCGAGTCGTGAGTGACATCGAGGATCACCGGGTCGGCGACGCCGACGTGTCGGCCGCCCACCAGCTGGGAGAGCCGGCTCAGCCGTTCACCGTGAGTCGACATCTGGTGCCACTCCCAGCGAATGCAGTGCCGCCTCCATCACCACCGAGAAAGCCGGAGCCGCCGCAGTACCCCCGGTCCGATATTCCCATGCCGGATTGTCCACGACCACCGCAACGACCACCTTGGGATCCCCGATGGGTGCCATCCCGACGAAGCTCGCCATCGTCTGGTCGATGTACTGACCGTTCTCATCGAGCTTGTCGGAGGTGCCTGTCTTGCCACCGACGGTGTATCCGGGCACGGCGGCTGCCTGCCCCGTTCCCTCGACGACCACGTTCAAGAGCATCTGGCGGATCGCCCAGGCGGTGTCCTCGCTGACGGCTCGACGAGTGGACGCCACGAGCTCGGTCTCGTGTCCGTCGACATCGAGGATCGACCGAACCAGCGAGGGCTCGGTCCACACGCCGTCGTTGCCGATCGCAGCGAATGCCGCCGCCATCTGGAGCGGGCTCGCTCCTACGCCGTAGCCGATCGAGAGCGATGCCAGGCACGAGCTACAGCCGGGATCGGTTCGGATGACACCGGGCGTCTCGCCGGTGAAGTCCACTCCGGTCTTGCCCGCCTGCCCGAAACGCTCCATGTAGTCGACGAGCACCCCCTCGCCCAGCATCTGCTGAGCACGAATCGTCCCGACGTTCGACGAGATCGTGAAGATCTCCTGGACGGTCATGTCGCGGGTCTCGTGCGGCGAGAAATCCCCGTAGCAGCCATTGATGTCATCGGTGTCCGATTCGCAGGCTCCCGGCGTGATCTCGATCCGATCGGCGACGCCTCCTACGACCGTCGCCGTCCCAAAGACGCCCGTATCGAGCCCGGCGGCGAAGGTGATGAGTTTCTGGGTGGAGCCAGGCTCGTACATGCCGCGAATGGCGAAGTTGTCGAATGGCTGGCCGTCCAGCCCGACGCGCTTGTGGGGATCGAAGCCGGGAAAGCCGACCATGGCGAGGACCTCACCCGTCTCCACCCCGAGAGCGACGATCCAGCACGCCTCGGCCGCCGTCCGCTCAACGGTGTCCCCGCATGCCTCGTATGCAGCGTTCTGCAGCGAGAGGTCGATCGTCGACACCAGGTCGTCGCCGGGAATCGCCGGGATGGTCATGATCTCGGCCTGCGGGATGGCGATGGGCGCATCGGGTCCGGCGGACTTCAGGGGTTTCTCGAAGATCACTTCGCCACCGGTGCCCGAGAGCGCATCGTCGTAGTACGCCTCCAGACCTTCGATGCCGATGCCGTCGATGTTGACCATCCCGACCACGTGGGCCGCAATGGGCCCGTGGGGGAAGACGCGCTTCGGCTCGGCGAGCGCCGACACGCCGGGGAGTCCGAGATCGAGCACGGCTTGAGCCTGTGCAGGCTCGAGCTGACGGATCAGATAGCGGAAACTGCCACCTTTCTCGATCTCACCCAGCATGCGCTCCCAGTTGCCACCCGACACGGCTGCGACCTGTTGTGCCGTGAAGACCCCATTCTCTACGAGCCGGGGGTCGGCGATGATCGACTGGGCTTCGATCGTGATCGCCAGCGGGTCGCCGTTCCGATCGAAGATGGTGCCGCGATCGGGTGGGGTCTGCACCGATGTCAACCGCTGATCGAGGCTCTGGTCGGCGAAGTCGGCGGCTTGGACGACTTGCACGTGGAAGAGCCGGTAGCCGAGACCGGCCCAGGCGAGCAGGAAGCCGAGCCCGAGGAGGATCATTCGGACCCTTTGCGGGTCCATGGGTCGAGCCGCCTTGCGGGCGGCCACGGCTCAGTTCAGCCGGCGCCGGGGCGGTGGATACTGCGATCCACCGCTCGGTTCGACGCCAGCAGTCGGGTAGGTGATTCGTGGGAGGACGTCAGACCCGGCGTCCGCCACGCCGCGTCGGATCGAGAAATCGTTGCTGTCGAAGACCACAGGAGAGATGAACCGCGTGTTGATGCCACCGGTTCGGAATCGACCTCCGGTCAGGCTCGGAGCCGACCGTCGGAGTGCTCGCAGCCTGCGTGCCCCTCTCACGTTGGTCACCATCACCCCGGTCTGGAGGCGCTGGAGCCGATCCCGGCTGATCTCGTACCTCGACATCGAGGTCATGGTGACAGCTCCTCGGTCGCGAACTCGGCAATCGACGCCCAACGCTGGTCGCCTTCGACTACCTGGTCGATCACGCCCTCGACCAACACTGTCCTGCGACTGTCGGGATAGACCAATCCCAACTCCGCTGCGATTGGAGCGACGCGTGCCGGTGACTCGAGCCGGGTCACCTCGAGGCGCAGCTGCTGGTTCTCGGTCTCGGCGTTTGCGATCGCCCGGTTCAGCTCGGCGAGCTCGAACGCACCCTGGTCGAGCGAGGTCTGGGTCGTGACGATACCGAAGAGCGCAACGACAACGACGAGCGTGAAGGCCATCCAGGGCCCAACGTGCGGATGCTGCTTTCTCTGCTTTCCGGTGATGACTCGGAGACGGGCCATCCCCTGCGATCCGTGACGTTGAGGCGCAGTGGTCATGCCGCCCGTGCTCTTTCTGCGACCCGGAGGCGAGCGGAGCGGGCCCTCGGGTTCGCTTCGACTTCTTCGTCTCTGGCCATCACCGGTTTGCGTGTGACCAAGCGGAGCTCCGGATCGCGGCCACATGCGCACACGGGCAGTTCCGGAGGGCAATCGCAGCCGGCTGCGCCGTCTGCAAACCGACGCTTGACGATGCGATCCTCGAGCGAGTGATAGGAGATCACTGCACACCGGCCGCCGACGCCGAGTCGCCCGATCGCAGCATCCACTCCTCTGCGAACGGACTCCAGCTCGTTGTTCACCGCGATGCGGATCGCCTGAAAGGTCTTGCGGGCAGGGTGCCCCGACCGGCGGAGGGCGGCCGGCATGGCTCCGGCGATGACCCCGGCCAGTTCGGTCGTGGTCTCGATCGGCCGCGCCGCGACGATCGCTCGGGCGATCCGCTTCGCCTGGCTCTCTTCTCCGTAGGTGCGGATGAGCCGGGCGAGGTCCGATTCGGAGTACGTGTTGATGACGTCGGCAGCCGTCAGATCCTGGGTCGAGTCCATCCGCATGTCGAGTGGCCCTTCGGAATGGAAGCTGAACCCGCGTTCTGCCTCGTCGACGTGGTGCGACGAAATGCCGAGATCGAACAGTGCGCCGGAGATCTCGCCGATCCCCGAGGAATCGAGCAGGTCGTCGAGATCACCGAAGTCACCTTCGAGCACCTCGAGATCACCGGCATTCGCACGAGCGTCGGGATCACGATCGATTCCCACGACTCGGTGCTCGCCGTTGGCGCGTGCGAGTGCCCGAGCGTGCCCGCCGCCTCCGAAGGTGGCATCGACGAGTACTCCGGGCGGCGTGAGTGCGAGGAAGTCGATCACTTCGCTGAGGAGCACTGGCTGGTGGTAGTCGGACATGATCTCGTGACCCGAATGCGTTCTTGTGACGGTTGTGCCGCTATTTCATGCGTTTGCGTCACAAGAACGGGAGACTCGGTGGCGTATGGCCAGCCCCCCGGGCGCTGGCACCAAACGGGAAGCGGGCGGAGTCAGGGGCCTTCCATCTGGTAACCGGGGGGCTGGCGATACGCCAGCCGTGCGTTCGTCATTCTTCGTCGGGGTCGTCCTCCTCGTCCGCCAGATAGACCGCTTCTCCGAGCACCTTCTGCTCGGCGTAACGCTCGGGATTCCAGATCTCCACGGTCTCGAAATTGCCGACGACCACGGCTTCGGATCCGGGCTCGAGCGCGGCGAATTCTCGGAGATGCGCCGGCAACTGGATCCGACCGGTGTTGGCGGCCACGGTCTGCTGCTCGGACGTTGAGAAGAACGTCAACCGGAACGCACGTCCTCTCTTGGTGTCTGAAGTCGTCTCGCGGACCCGTTCGGCCTCTTTCTCCCAGTCGGACAGTTTCCACACGACGAGGTTGCGGTCGCGGCCCTGAGAGATCACGACGTCACCGGCGAGCTCCTCGCGGTAGGCGCGCGGCATCACGATGCGGCCCTTGCCGTCGACGTTGTGCTTGTTCTCACCGAGAAACACACCTGGTCCTGTCCTGTTCGTGCCACCGGGCCACCCCCGGCTTCTCCTCGTGAGGCACTATGCCCCACGATCTGACACATGTCAACCTTTGATGACACCTTTTGCCCATT